>JAWOBW010000236.1:0-25388 GCA_046484105.1 Bacillota bacterium | reverse complement strand
TCCACTTTACATCCCTCCCGAAGGTGCCGGCCGGGCCGAGAGTCAATTCCTGCCCGTTCAGCCGCGGGCAACCGCACCCGCCGCCGGACTATGAACACTCACCTCTCAGCCGTCCCGCACACCTCCCTGTGGCCTCAGAAATCAACCCGGAATTCGACTATGGTGGGGCCGTCGGCCGAGAAGGCCTCATTGAGAACGGAGGGCAGCTGGGCGGCGTCGGTCAGCCTCCGGCCCCTGCCGCCGAAGGCCTCCGCCAGTTCCACGAAATCGGGGTTGCATATGTCGGTGCCGATTTCCCTGCCGAAGCGCCTCTTCTGTATCCGCTCCACCACCCCGTAGGATTCGTTGTTCAGGACCATGACGGGAAGAGGCAGACGGTACTTGACCGCCGTGGCGAACTCCCCGATGGTGAACATGAGCCCCCCATCTCCATTTATCGACAACACGTTTCGATCCGGCCGACCCAGCTTGGCCCCGATTGCCGCCGGCATGGACCATCCCAGCGTGCCGAAGCCGCGGGGGAACAGAAAGGTCCTCGGTCTCTCGGCCGGATACAGGGAGCTGGCGCGATAGCAGAGCATCGTCATGTCGCAGACCACCAGGTCCTCGGGCAGGAGCGTCTGCCGCAACACGTCTATGATCGCCCGGACCTCGCCGTCGTCTGACTCACCCTCCCTGATCGAATCCCTGAGCTGGGCAATCTCTCCTCTGAAGGCATCCCCGCGGCCGACCTCCGACTCCGAGGCGGCCGCGACCTCCGTCGATCCGCGCAGCCGCTCCAACAGCTGTTCGGCGAAGATCCCGGCATCACTCTGGATGTGCAGGTGCGGTCGATACGGGCGATCCCCCCGGGGAGGATCCAGGTCCACGCGGATCAGCATCTGTGGAAACTGCAGGTCGTCGCCGGTGTCATACACCGACAGTTCACTGCCCACCACCAGAAGCACATCGGCGGACTGGACGAACTCCCTCATCTTCTCGGAGCGCAGGTTGCACCCGAGGCTGAGGGGATGGTTCTCGTCGAGGACTCCCTTGCCCGCGCAGGTCATGATCACCGGTGCCTCCAGCACCTGGGCTACCTCCCGCAGGGCGTCGCTCGCACCGACGCTGCCCCCTCCGGCCCAGATCACCGGCCGCTCGGCCCCGAGCAGAAGAGCTGCCGCCCGGCCGACCTCCTCCTCCGAGGGGGAGAAGATCTCGCCCTGGGTCGGCCCAGAGAAGTTCATCTCGGCCTCGCCGCTGAGGACATCGGTGGGAATCTCAATGTGGACGGGCCGCGGTCTGTGGGTCCTGAGATAGGCCATGGCATCACTTATGGCACCGGGGACATCGGCCGGATCGGTCACGCGGCGGCTCCAGGCCGAGCAGGCGGCCGTCAGGCCCAGCTGGTCCTTCAGCTGGTGCAGGTCACCGACATCACGGTCCATGTGGTCCGAACGGTTCTGGCTGGATATGAGAAGCAGAGGGGATGAATCGGAATAGGCCTGACCCAGGGCCGTGGCCGCGTTGGCCACCCCCGGACCCGTGATGACCAGACCGACTCCGACCTTGCCCGTGGCCCGGGCGTATCCGTCCGCCATGAAACCCGCACCGACTTCATTCCGGGTCACGATGTGGCACATCTGACCGTCACGATCACACAAAGCGTCGTATATTTCCATGGTGTGGACTCCGGGAATGCCAAAAACCGTGTCTACTCCCTCTCGGATCAACGCCTCAACGACCGCTTTTCCTCCGGTCATGCGAACCATGAACAACGCTCCCCCTTCGCATCTGCGGATTCACCTGATGCGGGACACGCGTCCCGCCCCCCCACATTTCACCCCCGAAACCTGGTGTTCGCCTCCCGATCGGAGTCATTCAGGATAGTGCGTCCACCGCCGCCACCACAGCCCGCAGGTTCTCAACCGGTGTGCTGACTTTGATCGGGCCACCCGGGGCGACGATCAGCCCCCTGCCCTCCACCTGGCTCACGGCGTCCTCAACCTGCAGACTGACAGCAGACGGTGTCTCCCGGTGAATGGTGTCTGCCTCGTTCATCCCGCCCATGAGAACCAGGTCGCTCTTTATGCGCGCATCGCGCAGGCTCGGTTTGACCCATCGATCGTGCCAGTTGAGTACGTCCAACGGCTGGTCCAGCACCTCGTCGAAGAGAATATCGTTGCCGTGCAGATGAAGGGCGAGGAGTCTGTCGGCGGCGGAGAAGTGATGCAGCGGTGACAGGTCAAGTCTCATCATGTCGGTGGTCAACTCCCTGTCCCCCAGTATGTCACTGGCAGCGAAGTAGGAAATCAGGTACAGGCCGTCGGCGATCTCCAGTCCGGCGGAATAAAAATCCCGCAGCGACGAATCGATGGTCCTCAGCGCCTCCCGGAAATCCCCATCCAGCACGCCCTCTCTTCCCAGGTCGCTGGCAATGGCCTCCCCGCGCAAGAAATACGCCGTGGTCAGCGGCCCGTAGGCTGTGAGCAGCACCGGAACCTCGGACGGCAGGTTTCGAACCGTGAGTCGAAGAGACTCCAGCATCTCGTCGAAGATTCCCTCCTGTACACCGGCCGTCGATAGGACTGGCCACTGCTGCAGGGCGGCAAACGGTCTCTCCGGGTGTGTTGGCCTGCCGTACTCGTCAAAATCGGTGCCGGGTTCATATCCCCAGGGCACAGCAGTGTATGCAAAGGGCGGGGTAAACATCAACAGATCGTAGTCAAATCTCATCTGAAATGCCAGGTGAACCCTGGCCAGTCCCTCCGCCGAATTCTCAAAAGATGGGAAGTGCCGCCAGGCGGTGATCGGCGGCCTGTCGGGAGACTCATGCCCGAGCACCGCCCTCACCCGCTCCCAGTGCGGACCGTGCCCACCCCAGCTGGCAACATCAAATCGCACACTCATCATTGCCTCCTTCCCCTCGCCCGGTGCGAACGTGCAAGTTAACTTATTTACATTCGACAGTCCGGGACGGCGCTCCTGCTCAATGTCAGAAGTGTCCCCAGATGTCGACAGAATCCGCCTCGTTCGTCAGTCCGCCTCCCTCGGCGCACATCGGTCGACCCCCGACCGGCACCGGCCCGCACGGTGTCACCGGCGAACTCAAAGATGTCTTTCTGTACCCCGAGGCCAAATCCCTCCCACCAACCGAGCCAGATGGCGAATGCTGACGGCCGACCGGGGGAGTTGGCTCAGGACCCGCCCCGCGAGGCCGCCTTCTCGGACTCCTCCAGGCTTCGCTCGAGCGCCTCCATCAGATCGATGACCTCCTCATCTCTTTTGGCAGGTGCGGCCGTCACCTCCCGCCCCTCGATCTTGCTCTGGATGAAGGACATGAGTCTTCGGCGATAGGTGTTCTCGTAAGCCTCCGGGCGGAAGGGCTCGGACAGGTTCTGTATCAGCTGCACCGCCATCTGCCGCTCCTTGGGATGCACATCCGCCCCGCCGAGGTCGTAGCTGAGTTCGGCGTCGAGCTGCCTGACCTCGTCGTGATAGAACATGGTCTCTACCAGCAACGCATCGTTCTTGATCCGCAGCGCCACCAGGTGCGGTTTCTTCCTGAGGGAGAATCTGCCGATGCCCACCCTCGCCGCCTCCCCCATGGCCTGGGCGAGCAGGGCGTACGGTTTCAGTCCCAGCTTCTCCGGGACCACGTAGTAGGTGCGATCATAGTGGACCGGGTCGATCTCGGACAGGCGGACGAAGCTGATCAGCTCGATCTGCCGGGTCTGTTCCCCGGCGATGTTGTCAAAATCGGCCTCCTCGATGACGACATACCGGTCCTGTTCGTATTCATAACCCCGAACCGTCTCCTCCTGAGAGACCTCCTCCTCGCAGCGGGGGCAGTACTTGCGGTAGTTCAATCTGCCGCCGCATTTTTTGTGCAGGAGATTGAAGCGAAGATCCTGCCTCCCCGTCGCCGGATAGAGACGCACGGGAATGCTCACCAGGCCGAAGCTTATAGTCCCCTTCCATATGCTGCGCAGCGACATCACCTCCCGTCGTATCGTTCCCGCAATCCCCGCAATACTTCCGCCACCGAGTGACGCGTCTCCAGCAGGTCCCGCCACGGGTCGCCTCTCTTCCGGAACCGGTGGACCACCTCCTCCGGGGTGAACACCGGAAGCCGCCTCCCGGCAAACCCGTACATCTCGTCCCAGGTGACAGGGGTGGAAACGGGCGCCCCTCTCCGGGGACGGACGCAGTAGGGAGCGATCACCGTGGCACCCGGCCTGTTCTGCAGGTAGTCCACGTACACCCGCCCCCGCCTGCGGATCCTGGAACGCTCCAGGGTGAACAGGTCGCCTCTGGTGCGGACCAGGATGCGGCCCAGTATCTGCGCCAGGGAGGTGACCTGTCCAGCGCTGCAGCCGGGCTGAAGGGCGACCGCCACGTGGATTCCCCGTCCGCCCGAGGTCTTGACCCAGCTGCTCACGCCCAGTTCCATCAACAGCTGCTCCACCAGAATCGCCGCCCGGCATGCCTCGGCCAATCCGGCGGGAAGCGCGGGATCCAGGTCAAGAATCAGAAGATTCGACCCCTCCTCACCGTGATGAAAGGGAAGGGGATGGATCTCGAAGGCGGCCGAATTGATCAGCCACATCAGCGTGGCGACATCATCGCAGAGAAGATACCGACGCCCCTCCACCTCCACAGTCCTCAGCCACGGCGGGCTGTTGGGCGGGAGCCTCCGTTGGAAGAATCCCTCCCCCGATGGCCCATCCGGATGCCGCGTCACCTTCAGGGGCCGGCCGCGGATGTACTCGAGCAATCCCCCGGCCACGATCCGGTAGTAGGCGATCAATTCCCCCTTGGTCAGGGGCACCTCCGGCCACAGGACCTTCCCCAGATTGGTCAGTGATACACTCCGGCCCGCGACGGAGGCGGTGCCCTCCGCGGTCCGCCCGGCTATCCCCATCGCGGCCAGGACCCTTTCCGGACGAAAGTCCCCCGGGGCCTCCGTTTCCGGGGGCCTCAGCGCCCGGTTGCGCTCCAGGCGGGACCACAGGCACGACTGTACCGGCACCGGGAGCAATCCTCCGAACACCGGATGTCGCAGCCCGCCCGCGGGCGTGACCTCGGCATAGCGCACCCGGCATGCCGTGATCGGCTCCACCCAGTCTGCCTCCGCGCCGCACCCGATGAAGGGACAATTGCGTCGCGAATGATCTCTCCTGAGGCTGGCCAGTTCCTCCAGGTCCGGATGCGAGCCGGGCACCGCAACTCTCCCCAGATACCGGAGTCCCTCCCCGTCGAAGACCCCAACCAGGAGGGAGACTTGCCCCTGTCCCGTCATCCCGCCTATCAGCACCCGTCCCGAGGCAAACAGCCTGACCTTGCGCCACGCGTCGCTGCGACCGTGCACGTAGGGACTGTCCCGTCTCTTGGCCATAACACCCTCGAAACCGAGCAGGTCCGCCCTCTGCAGAAGATCCGCACCCAGCTCGCCCCCCACGCTGGGAGAATACTGCACGACACCTCCCCATTCACCCCCCGTGAGCAGTGTCCACCGCCGCAGTTGGAGCTCCTCGCCCCTGAGATCGTCCTCACCCCACACCAGGGCATCAAACAGATAAAGGCGGGCCCGGGGAAGCCGCCTGCGCCCCCACAGCCTCCTCATCACGGACGTGAAGCACGGGAGCCCGTCCTCGCCCAAGGCCACCAACTCGCCGTCCAGAATCGCCCGCCGCACCCTCAATCGATCCGCCAAAGCGGTCATCTCATCGAAGCTCGAAGTCAGGTCCCGCCCGGTGCGTGAGTACAGTCGGACCGCCCCCGAATCTGCACATGCGATCACGCGGATTCCGTCGTACTTGATCTCGTATGACCAGGCGGGATCCTCCCGGGGGCGGTCCCAGCGATCGGCCAACATGGGAGGCACCCACCCGATGTCACCGCTGAATCTCCTCATGAATCCGGCACCCGCACGCGAATCATTCTCCTCGAGAAGCATATGTAGATAGGGGTCCGACGGTAGGTTCCCCGACCACCCCCGTTCAATAATCCGGAAGGGACGTGATCACGTGCGCATGACCAGGGTCGACGACCACAGCCTGGGACCCGGGCCGATATTCTTCCCCGGTGGCAACACCCGCCTGGGCTTCCACTCCTTCTTTGAGCACGTCGCGGGAGGCGAGGCGCGGAGAACGTACATTCTCAAGGGAGGTCCCGGGGTGGGCAAGTCCACCTTCATGGGCAGTATTGCCCGGGAAGTGAATGCCCAGGGCCACCCGGTTGAATATCACCTCTGCGCCTCCGACACCGACTCCATCGACGCAGTGTACTTCCCGGGGCTCGGCGCCGCAGTGATGGACGGAACCAGCCCCCACATGATGGATCCGGTCAGCCCGGGAGTCACAGAGATGATCGTGAACCTGGGCGACTACTGGGATGCATCCATTCTGCGGGCGAACCGGGAACGCATCCGCGTCATCAGCGAGGAGACCTCCGCGCACTTCACCGCCGCCTTCGCTCACCTGGCTCCCGCCGGCTCCTGCGCCGAGGCCCGCGATGACCTGTTGGGCTGCCACCCTCCACAACACGACGACGCCACCCTCAGGCAGGTCAGGGCAATCACCGAATTCATCCTGTCGTCGAGGGAGTCTGATGATCCCGCTCCCCACCTGCGGCGGGAACGACACTTGTTTCTCTCCGCCATCACGCCCCAGGGGACGGTCACCGCGGCCGGGCGTCTGGCAGAGGCCGCAGACACCTGCTGGATCATTGAAGACGAGACGTCGATAATCTCCGATTTCGCCATCAGTCAGGTCCTCAGCCTCGCCAGATTGCACGGACTCAGGTGCTGGGTGTTTCACTGCGGCCTGGACCCGGCCAAGCTGGAACACTGCTTCCTGCCCGAGATCGGCCTCTGCATCCTGGCCGCCCGCCCCGGAGCAGCCCGCGATTCCTCCAGCGAGGTGGGCGTCCTGCAGGTCTCGTGGCCGACCGCCGGCCAATCCCGGGAGCTGTCATCCGCCGCGCGGGATCTTCACGGCGCGGTCGACGATGCCCTCCGCCGGGCCGTGACCGAGCTGGCAGCGGCCCGGGATTCCCACCGCCGCCTGGAGGAATACTACACCCCGGCCATGGACTTCTCCCGCGTCGACCTCAGACGAGACCAGCTGATCGAGGAAATCCTGACTCTGGCGGGTGAAGGAGGATGATCTCTCTGTGGCCACATCCTCCCCCGCCCGGCCCGGCTGGTGGGGCGGACGAGTGCGGGCATCACTTCCGGCGCAGCCGCAGAGCTCGTCTTCGTCAGGAGACAGCACCTCCCCTGAGGGCCTCCACAGCCGGCGGAGGCCCTCTTCCTTTCCCCAGCACCCGGATACTCGCCCTGCGCACCGCCCCCGCATATTGCAGATGAACACCCGCTCGGGATAGATTTGCATAAGAGACAGGAGGTGGCGCCCCTGGACGTATATCCGACCCGCCTTCACCGGTCCGCCCTGCTGCAGCAGTGGGGGAATGTGCCCATCATGGCGGCGACCTCGGCCGTCAACGTCGGTTCTCTCATGTTGTGGAGTCCGATCCTGCCCCTGATTCTGCGTGACCTGGGGGCGAGCGACCTTCAGGTGAGCGCCGGCGTCGCCGCCTGGACGGCGGCGGGCGCTCTGGGACAGTACGCGGGCGGACTCTGGACCGACCGCTTCGGCCGTTTCCCCATCGCCGTCTATCCGCTGTACGTGGCCTCGGCAGCACTGGCCATGGCCGCCCGGGTTTCTTCCTGGATGTCCTTCGTCGCCGCCTACGTGATGTATTCCGCGGTGGCGGGACTGCAGCACCCCGTGTTCCCGGCCGTCATCGGAGAGTCGGTCTCCGACAGGCTCAGAGGTAGGGCCTTCGGTACCGTCCATCTCTTCATCGCCGCCGCAACTGTCATCGGGCCGCTCATCGGGGCCCAGCTTGTGCCGCGCTTCGGAGGGCAAAACCTGATGCTGATAACCGCCTGCGTGTGGATTGTGTCTGGTGGTGCGCGTCACCGCTTTCTCTCCGAGGACAGCACCCGTCGCCTTCTCTTTCGCGTCCGTCCTCAGGGACCGGCTCCTGAAAGTGACCATGATCTCCGCTGCCTTTCAGGTCATCCTGAGCCTGACAATGTGGGGTCCATTTCTCGCACTGCACGCTAGCGACTACCTGCAGCTGAGCAGGTATCAGATCAACACCTACTACGCGGTGGGGGCCTGCGCCACGGCAGCGGTGAGCCCTCTGGCGGGCAGGGCGGTGGAGCGATTCGGAACCCATCGCACCCTGGGAGCCAGCTGCCTCGCGCTCGGTGCCAGCGCCATAATGTGGGCCCTGCAGGCCGGTGCGGCTGGCATCATAGCCGGCTACATACTGGTCGGCATTTCATTTCAGTTTGCCATCATTAGCATGGACACGTTTCGGGTTGTCGCACTCGACGAGGGCATCCGCGCCCGCGCGCTGGGTGCGGCGGGCACAATCAGCATGATCGCCTCCTCGCTCGTGATTCCCCTTGCCGGCTATCTGAGGGAGACAGTCGGAGCCCTGGCCCCCTTCGTCATGGCCCTGGCCTGTTCGTGCGTGATACTGGTATCGGTCGCCCAACTGCACGGCGATGACGGAACCGGCGTCCGTGGATTCTTCAGGCGCGCAGGAACCCGGCACTCTTCGTAGAATGAATCACTGACATAGAGAGGGAGGAAGGGATCACAATGGAATTGGACGTAAGTCACATTCGCCGCAGCTTTCCGGCGCTGCAGCTGCAGGTAGACGGCCGGCCGGCCGCCTTCTTCGACGGGCCCGGCGGAACCCAGGTGCCCGAGACGGTGACTGAGGCCCAACGGAGGTACCTCACCGAGCAGAACGCCAATCGCGGCGGGGCCTTCCTCACCAGCGAGCGCACTGATCAGGTGGTCAGCCTGGGCCGCGAGAGGATCGCCGCGCTACTCGGCGCCGACACCGATGAGGTGGCCTTCGGAGCCAACATGACTACCCTGAACTTTGCTCTTGCCCGGGCCCTGGGCAGACAGGTGCAGCCCGGCGATGAGATCATCATAACCGACATGGATCACGAGGCGAACCGCGCTCCCTGGCTCGACCTGCGGGAACGCGGCGCAGTCGTGCGAAGCGTAGCCATGAATCTCCCCGAGTGCACCCTGAACACCGATGACCTGCGCGACAAGCTCAGTCACCGCACGCGCATCATCGCCGTCGGCTGGGCATCCAATGCCGTGGGAACCATACCCGATCTCCGTCTGATCAGGGAGCTCGCCGACCAGGTCGACGCCACCATGGTGGTCGACGCAGTCCACTACGCCCCGCACCGCCTGATGGATGTTCACCAGCTCGGATGCGACTTCCTGCTCTGTTCCGCCTACAAGTTCTTCGGACCCCACGTGGGCATCCTGTACGGCAGACGCGAGAGCTTCGAGAGACTGCACGCCTACAAGGTCCGTCCCCAGAGTTCGGGGATACCAAACCGGATCGAGACCGGCACGGCCAACTTCGAGGGCATCGCCGGCACAGCCGCCGCGGTGGATTTCATCGCCGGCGTCGCGGCATCGCAGCCGGTCGATGATCTGCGCGGGGCTATCGCCCGAAGCATGACGGCGATAGCAGAGTATGAGGACGGCCTGAACCGGGTCCTGATGAGCGGCCTTCAGGGCATTCCGGGCGTTCACCTGTACGGACCGGACGCGGCGGCTGAACGCACCCCGACAGTGGCCTTCACCGCAGACGGCATCTCCCCCAGGGAAATCGCCCGTCGCCTGGGAGAAAGGGGTATCTTCGCCTGGGACGGGGACTTCTACGCCACCACCCTGGTGGAGAGGCTGGGACTGGCTCCCTCGGGCGGCGTGGTACGGGCAGGTTTGGCCCCGTACAGCACCCGGGAGGAAGTCGACCGCCTGCTGCAGGCAGTGGAGGACATCTGCTGACCCGGAACGAGCCGAGATTGGACTTCGGAGTTTGCGGCCAGCTGCACTGCGCGGACGGCACTGTGTGAGTCAACGAGTGGTGTCAATGCGCCCACTTCACCGCCAATCCGCTGCTGAGAATAGCCACGCTCACCCTGGCGGTTATACCCGAGGCCAAGATCACCGACCGGGGTCTGGTGGCGGTCAATGAACAGAAGTTGGTTCCCCTCTTTGTCCAATGAAATCCCGCCCGGGAGCCTGCCTCCCGGGCTCTCAATCCCGCGGCGAGGGAATGCCCGTCATGGTCAGGGTGCGGCTTTCCTCGCCGGAGACGAACGTTCCCAGGACCAGGGAGAACTCACCGGCGGGTATCTCGCCCCACTCCAGGTCGAGCCACCAGCTTCCGGCACTGAGGGGCCAGACGCCGTCAGCTGAAGGGGCCAGGTCCGTCCACAGAAGCCGAGCCGGGACGCCCGAGCCCCCGCGATCATCGGACCACTGCGCGGCAGCCAGGACAGAATGCAGGGAAAGCTCCAGGTTCTGCCCGACGATACGCAGCATCACCAGCGTCCGCAGCCTCCCCTCCGGAGTCGTCCGGACCCAGACCGGGTCGGCGAGAACCCGGGCCTGCCCCGTCCCCGGCGGTGGAATGCGCGGCAGGGAGATCATCGCAGCCGCGGGCGAGAATATGTCCCCGGGACGCTCCAGGAAGCTGTCTCTTTCCAGATAGTGAAGCAGAAACGGGGTCGGGGCCACCCGCCACCCCTCCTCGTCATTTCCCCACAGACAGAGCACCTGCCGATCCCAGTCCGTCTCCGCCACCGCCAGTCTTTCGCTCACCCGCGCCAGCACCACCCGGGCGGAGGGAACGGGAAAGAGGAATTCACTGTAGGTAATCCTGGGATCGAGATAGCCTGGCAGATCCTCCAGTTCTCCTCCCCGGAGTTGGAATTCATCGGCCATGATCTCCCCCACCTGCTCCCAGTCATCCCCTCTCCGGGCAGTCTGAAAGGAGTGGGCCGCCTGCGTGTGCTCCGGATCGGGGCTGAAAGTCACCCAGACCGTTCCGACCACGATCACGATCAGAATCGCGGCCGGAGCCCAGCGACGGGAGAGTTCCGACAGGCTGCGGGAAGCTGAAGTATCCTCCATCTGCGATTTCTCTTCTGCCAACTCAAGCCCCCCTAACGATTATCTATCCTTCGCCAGCCGGGGCATCCCCTCCTTCTCACTTCCCCCGGAGGTCTCGCATACAATATTCTGAATTATGTCAAACGGAAGCACTTCTGAAAGGATGAACGGACATGTACTGCCAGAGAACACCTCCTCCGGCCAGAGTCCGCGGTGCCGAAAACGACTCCGCGCTGTACTGCCCGCCGTGGCTCCAGCTGGCCATGGCCTACGTACCCTATCAACCGCTCAACCCACCAACGGTGGCACCCGACCGGGCAATCCGGAAGGGAACCCTGTTTCCCGACCTGTATCGCCCGTACGAACCTCGCTGGGACTGCCGAGACGAGTACCTGATGAGGAGGGGTGCCGATGCATGAGGTCGATCCCGAACGGTGTGAGATGCTGCTGGACATCAGCGCCCTGGACTTCGCCGTCCTGGAGCTGACCCTGTACCTGGACACCCATCCCGATGACAGAGGAGCACTGAATGAGCGCAACAACTATCTGCAGGAGATGCAGGTCCTCGTGGACAGGTACGAGGCGATCTACGGGCCTCTCTTCGACAGATCTGAAGCGGAATACCCCTGGACCTGGATTGATGAGCCCTGGCCCTGGGAGCTGCGCTGCGGAGGTGATGTCTAGATGTGGATCTACACCAAGCGACTGCAGATGCCGGTCGACGTGGAGGGGCACAACCCCAAGCTGGCCGAGTACATCCTGACCCAGTTCGGCGGCCCCGACGGAGAGTTGTCCGCAGCCATCCGGTACCTGACACAGCGGTACACCATGCCCACCGGCTACACCAAGGCCCTGTTGACTGATGTGGGCACCGAGGAGCTGGCGCACTGGGAGATGATCGCCACCATGGTGTATCAGCTGACGGACGGTCTCGACCCGGAGGCGTGGAAGCAGCTGGACATGGCCAAGAAGTACGCCCAGCGCGGCCCCGCCGTGTTTCCCACCGATTCGGAGGGCAACCCGTGGACTGCCGCCTACATCCAGGCGCACGGAGAGGACCCGGTGGCCAACCTGCACGAGGATCTCGCCGCCGAGGCCAAGGCGCGGGCGACCTATGAGAATCTCCTCAACCTGAGCACTGACTACAAGCTCAACAAGGGACTGTCCTTCCTGCGAGAGCGCGAGGTTGTTCACTTCCAGCGGTTCGGAGAGGCCCTGGATCTGCTGCAGGAGGAAATGAAGGCCCGCAAGACCTTCTACTGAACGCTCACCGCCCCTCGAACACTCGAGAGCGACTGGACTCCGGTTCGAGGGCCCCCAGATGAGATCTCCCCTTCCTCGTGGTAAAATGGGTTCAAATCCCTCTGAGGAGTGATCACATGTCGGATTACTCGACCGAGATAGTCAACATAGAGAAGCCGGAGGAGACCAACGTCATTTTGGGCCAATCCCACTTCATCAAGAGCGTGGAGGACATTTACGAGGCGGCTGCCAACGCCGGCGGGGGCATAAGGTTCGGGCTGGCCTTCTGCGAGGCCTCCGGTCCCCGCCTGGTTCGCAGCGCGGGAAATGATGAGCAGCTGACTGAACTCGCCGAGAGGAATGCAGCTGCCATCGGCGCCGGGCACTGCTTCGTTCTGCTCATGGAAGACGGCTTCCCCATCAGCATACTGAACGCCCTGAAGACGGTTCCCGAGGTGTGCAGCATCTACTGCGCCACCGCCAACCCGGTCCAGGTACTGGTCGCCGTTACCGACCAGGGAAGGGGTATCCTGGGCGTCATCGACGGCGCCCCTCCCGTCGGTGTCGAGAAGGAAGAGGACGTACAGACCAGGAAGGAATTCCTGCGCACCATCGGCTACAAGACGTGACGCGACGAGGGGAGCGAGCCCCGGGCTCCCCTCCCCGCAAACCGGGACTGCCGTCAGCTGCGTTCATGCACCACCTGCCCGCCGATCACCGTCATATCCACCTCGCAGTGAGAAAGCCCGGCCGGATCCACCTCCAGCAGGGGCGCCCCCACCACGGCGAGATCAGCCAGCTTCCCCACCTCAATGGAACCCCGCACATCCTCCGCGAATTCAGCGTAGGCACCGTGCAGGGTGTGGCAGCGGATGGCCTCCAGTAGGGTGATTCGCTCCTCCTCACCGAGCACCTTACCACCCCGGCTCATTCTGCGGCAGGCCGCCTCCAGACTGGCCAGGGGGTTCGGATGCGATACCGGTGCATCCGAGCCCAGGGCGACGGGAATCCCCTCGCTCAGGAAGCTGCGCAGGGGAAACATGGCGGCCGCCCGGCGGGATCCGTAGTCGTTGATGTAGTTGTCGCCGTAGTCGGCCATGAAGATGGGCTGTGCGACCGGGATCACTGAGGCGGCCTTCAGTCGTCGGCGCAGGTCGGGAAACGCCATGGCACAGTGTTCGATCCTGTGCCTGGGGAAGGACGGGTATCCCGCCGACAACCCCCGCCGGGGACGATCCCTCATGGCCAGTTCCTGTCCGGTGATGGTCATCTCTATGCCGCGATCCCCCACCGCGTGTGCGGTCAGGGAGAAACCCAACCGGTTTGCCCGCACGTACAGAGAGGTTATTTCCTCCTGGGGCGTGACCACGACCCCGCAATCCTCGGGATCGCAGGCGTAGGGTTCTCTCGTTGCCGCCGTGGGACCGCTCGAAGAACCGTCGACAAACACCTTCATATGCCCGATGCGGAAACGTCCATCCACCTGCAGGAAGTGAATGTCGCCGCCGCGGTCTGGCCACAGCTCAGCATCCTGCACGTTGGAGACAACGGCAGACACCCTCAGAGGAATCTCTTCCTCCACGTGCCAGGACATCATATCCCGCACCGTCGCCGACCTCCCCATGTCATAGGCACTGGTAATTCCCCACCTGAGCAGGTCCGAGCAGCCGACTACATAATGCTCCCTCAACTCCGACGGTGGCAGTGCCCCGGCCGCGGCCACCGGTTCCCGGGCCGTCTCCCGCAGGACCCCGGTCAGGCGACCGGATTCATCCCGATCCATCACCCCGCCCGGCGGATCTGGGCTGTCATCAGCCAGTCCGCCCAGCTGAAGGGCGAGGGAGTTGGCAACCAGGATGTGTCCGCAGCAGCGGGTCAGCCAGACGGGATGATCCGGCGCCGCCTCGTCCAGGTCCCAGCGGGTGGGATGTCTCTTCTCAGCCAGGTTGAGTTGGTTGTAGCCGCGTCCCCGTATCCAGCTCCCCGGGGGCAGCGTCTCCGCCCGGTCGGCCACCATCCTGACGATCTCACCGACCGAGGCGGCAGTCTTCAAATCCAGGCCGGAGATGTGGCTCCCCCACCCCATGACGTGACAGTGTGCCTCTACGAAACCCGGCAGTAGTGTTCGACCCGCCAGTGAGATGACCCTGGTATCAGGGCCGCGAAGCTCCTCGGCCCCGGCATCATCGCCGACAAACACGATCCGGTCTCCGGCGACGGCACAGGCCGAGGCGATGTCATCTGTGCCGTTGACCGTTATCACCGTTCCACCGGTGAAGATTATATCTGCCTTCATTGCACCAACCCCCAACTCTACTATGTGATAGACCAGTGCTACCTTCTGCAAATGAGCGCGCCCGGACGGCGGTCAGTCACAGCGCCGTCTGCGACCACCGGAGACCCGTTGACGAAGACCCACTGTACGCCCGCGGCATAGGTGAAGGGGGAATCAATGCTGGCCCGCTCCTCGATCCGGACCGGTGACCAGACGGCCAGATCCGCCCATCTTCCCTCCTCCACGAGCCCCCGGTCGGAGATGCCCAGGCGCAGGGCGGGTTGCCCGCTCATC
The DNA here is from genome assembly GCA_046484105.1 of Bacillota bacterium. GTDB lineage: Bacteria > Bacillota > Sulfobacillia > SLMV01 > SLMV01 > PWUC01. The sequence continues at coordinate 10,583 of JAWOBW010000236.1, read as the reverse complement.
TTGCTCACGGCCTCCTCCCAATCCAGAACCCCCTCCTCGCGGACATACTTCCCCAGCACCCGGGCAAAGGCGCCGAAATTGCGCGGGTGAAGCCATGTGCCGGCGAAAACCTCACTATCGTTCATGGCGTAGGTATCTGACCCGATGCTGCATTCGGGCGCGGCCAGCACCGTGCGCAGATCCGCCTCCGAAACCATGATCCTCTTGACCCGGATCTGCTCGTCAAACAGGTTGGCGACGAACCAGTCTGCACACCTCATACCCGCTTCCTCTGCCGCCTGGGCGGCCGTCCACCCGACACAATCCGCATTCGGGTGCTCAACGATGTAAATCTCGTCCCAGGCCAGCTGGGGAGATTCGGCGCCTGTCTCCTCCGTCTTTGCTGCGAATCCGCCCTTCCTTCGCAGCCAGGCCCGAACCTCGGACACCGCCTCACGGCGGGAGAAGCCATCTGCTCCGGATCGCCTGACCACATCAGTCACACCCGAGGACAACACACTCCAGAGGGCACCGGGGAAGGTACCCGAGAAGCAGTACGGATACATATCCACAGCCACATCCACCCCCGACCTCAGGGCATCGCGGATGAGATGCAGGCTTTCGTGCACCCTGCCCCAATTGGGTCTGCCCACCGCCTTGTGATGGGCAATCTGCACCGAGGCACCCGCCTCCCGGCCGATCCGGATCGCCTCGTCCACCGCCCCCAGCAGACGCTCGTCCTCCCCGCGGATGTGAGAAGCATACAGCCCGCCGTATCGCGACACCACCCGGGCCAGTTCGACAATCTCCCCGGTCTCCGCCCAACAGCTCGGCGCGTAGGTCAGACCGGTGGACATCCCGAAAGCACCGGCCTCCATCGCCTCCTCCAGCAGCATCTTCATTTCCTCCATCTGCAGGTCGTTCGCGACTGCCTCGCCACCGCCGACCGCAGATGCCCGCAGGGCCCCGTGACCGACCAGGCCGGCCACATTAATGCTCTTCTTCGTCCCGGCCAGGACCTCACTGTACTGACTCCACCGGGGCCAGACCGGCCACTGCACTCCCGCCCGCTCGAGCCACGAAGACTCGTAACGTCGCCACCCGGTGAAGTACTCGTGACCCGCGGGGTTCAACGGGGCCGGACCGATCGAGCAGTTGCCGATCACGTCGGTGGTCACTCCCTGCAAGATCTTGGCGGATGCATCAGGGGCAGCCAGAATCGACAGGTCTGAATGGGTGTGAATGTCGATGAACCCGGGAGTCACCACCAGACCTGTCGCGTCTATTATCAGTTCTACATCCCCGGGAAGATCGCTCCCCCGACTATCATCAGTACAGGGCATCTCCTCCATCCTTTTCGCCGCGTCCAGGACGGATTCACCCGTCCCCAGATCGGCCCTGCGGTGGACCCCAGCGATGCGCCCGCCCCCCAGGATCACGTCCCCGAGAAAGGCCCTGTCGCCCGTACCGTCGATGATGATGCCACCTCGAAGCACATGGGAACTCATCGCCAATCCTCCCCCTCAGGTTAATAACCGCAACGGTCCACCTCAGCGGACAGGTCCACCTCCAGCCCACGGCGGCAGCTGTGCCGGTTCCGCATGTCACCTTTCGAGCCCACATTGCGGATTCCTGCGCCAGCTTCGAAAGCCCCGATGTTCTCCGCGCACTTACCCCTCAGCCCGCACCCATATCGTCAGGCATCCCCTGATGTGCCACTCTGCCCACAACCATGAGTGCCGCCGGGTCCCCGGCGGACAGATGGTAGCTGGCCGAGCCCCCCGCTGCTGCGCCCGGGCGGCGGCGCAGCATGGGGCATTGAGTCGATTCGCGGCCCGCGGCTGACCGAATGGCATGCCATCTGTGCCCTCTTGACACCCATCAACGAAGGACTCCGCGCAAAGATGGCGAATGGTAGCAGCAGGATGCACCGGGTTCGGAACGCAGGCAGCCCTCGTGAACCGTGCGGACGGTGCCTGGAGAGGATGATCAGCGTGCACTTCACAGAAAAGCCCAGGGGCGTTCGTCCAGTTGTGCAGCGGGGACCGAACTACATCTTTCACCTGCTGGCAGTGGCCCGCGTCGGATTCGCCGGAGAATACGCTGAACGATACAGCGACACGGTGGCGCAGGATGACACGGGGGCCCTCAAACGACTCGCCGAGTTCCTGCAGCTGACGCCCGGCTGCGAAGGTGCTCTGGCATTTCTCACCGTGCTTCTTCCCGCCTACCTCAATCTCGACTCACAGGTGAAGATCACAGACTACTTCTCCTACCTCAACGACGGACTGCAGAGCTGCAACTGTTTCCGCTTCTTCAACCGCTACCGCGAGGGATTTGCCCGGCAGAGGAAGTGGATGTACGATGTCGATCATCAGTGGATAGCAGACAACCACTGCGACTATGCCGAGGAAATTGCCCAGCTGGCTGACATATACGCGCGCAACTATCCCCCCTTCGAATACTGGGTGTGGCCGACAGAAAGCCGGAACCTCCGCGAGGTTTCCGCCCGCCTGAATCGACTGCTCGCCGATCAACCCCTGATCCCACAGTGGCAGGAGATGACGGGCGAGGCCTTTGAATTCAGCCGGTTTGAGATAGTTCTCTGTGCCGCCAACGAGCAAGGCCCGCCGGCCAGCACGCTCGGCTACGACCGCACGCTCTTCTACTACCGGCATCAGGAAGAAAACCTGCTGGAATGCGTCAGTCACGAGGTGGGAACGCACCTGCTCTCGGCCGTCTTCAGGAAGGTCTGCTCGGGTACTCCCGCAGACTGTCGGCATCTCTGCTGCGCCTGTGAGAACCTGGCGAGACACTACAACGCAGTGCTGCTGGGGCGGAATCCAGCCTATGATACCTCCGAGGCGGACGTCTACGCCGGCCTGTACCGGGATCTGCACCGGTCCCAGCCGGAAGCCACCCCCGAACAGCTGCTCCGAGCCGCTCTCCGAGAAACAGCAGCCGCAGAGCCCTGAACCGGGATCCGGGCGGGGATCCGGGCGGGGATCCGGGCGGGGATCCGGTCACCTTGAGGCACGCCCCGACGACGGGAATTCGCCCCACCGGAGGGAGAGACGTTCCCTCCCGTATGCTCAAGTTCCGCGATCACCGTCTGACGGGTGCCCCGGGGGCACCCTCGGGGTCGGCGTAGAACTCAAACAGGCCCACCGGATCCTCCTCCACCAGGAGATGGGGATCGATCGGAGTGTGCCCGATGCCCATAGTCCAGTGAAGATGCGGGCCGGTGCTGAACCCGGTGGATCCCACGGTGCCGATCTGGTCGCCCCGGTCGACCCATTCTCCGGCCTGCACACCCAGCTTATCCAGGTGATAGTAGGTGCTGAAAAGGTTGAGTCCGTGGTCGATGATGACGGTGTTGCCCGTCACATTGAGCGCCATGGACAGGGTGACCGTACCGGAGTTGGCCGCCAGGATGGGGGTTCCCATTGGTACGGCGATGTCCAGACCGGAATGCCGCCCGGACGGCACATCGTTTATGTACCGTATCTGGCCGAACTCGGTGCTGATGCGCCCCTCCACCGGCATCAGAAACTCGCCCTCCCACAGTGCTTCGTCGTGGCTTTCCGCCCTGGCCCTCTCAATGTGGACCCAGTCCTGCTGCCAGAGATCATCGCTGCGCATGGCGCTCTGCTCCTCGGTGACATACAGATGCTGCGTGGCGAACTCCTTGCCGACCACGCCCACCCTGACCTCCCGGTCGAGGATGGTCTCATCCCCCCGCTCGACCGCAACCCGGAAGATCAGGGATTCGCCCGCGGTCCAGTAGCTGAGGGGTACGAGGGCCACATGGTCCCCGTCGCGGATGAAGAACTCGGGTTCGGGATCCAGAGTGCAGCGGATGACGTCGTCATCAGAGACGTTCTCCAGCTGCAGGACGAAGTAGTCCCCGGGGCAGATCTCACGCGGGTACCATCTCAGCACGAGAGGAGGCGGCTCGGGGAGCGGCCCGGGCGGCGGCGTGACTTCGGGAAGCGCAGGTCCGGGCCCGGGCTCCTCCGCGGGTGGCTCCACCTGTCCCGCGGGCTCGCCGACCTCCCGGCACCCGCAGGCCAGGATCGCCGCTGTGAATGCAAGACAGGCAATCAGCACCACGTACCCGCGGCAACGGGCGACAGTCTGCATGCTCGGCATACCTCCCCGGAGTGGTAGATCACTACCCCTGAATCATACCACGCCAGCGGAGGCCTAATCATCCCGACAGCCTCGGATCATCGACCATCCTCCACCGCCGGCGCACTCATCGGACACCCCCTCCTCCGCCGCCCGTTCCTCCGCCCCCGCCGCCGGAGAACCCGCCGCCGAAGCCTCCACCGGAGGCCCTGCTCCCAACGGCGGTCCTCAGACTGCTCTGCATGACCGTGCCCAGGCTGTCAAAACCGGTGGTCATCCGGGCCACCGAGGGAGAGCGGGCGGCGAAGTAGTACCAGCCGGCTCCAAAGTGATAGCTCCCGTCCCGCAGGTCCGGGAACACAATTTCCAGCTGCTTAATGACCTCCCTGGCCACACCCAGCGTCACCGCATACACCAGGTAGTGTTCCCACACCACAAGCGAGGGCACCTCGTGCCGCTGCATCTCAGAGAAGTGCAGGAGGAAGCGGCGAAAGGCCCGCCACCGGGTGAAATCCTCCAGACCCTCCCTTGAGCGGCGACGGAGAAAGGCCGCACCTATTCCGAGGGCCACTCCGCCGACGATCGCGGCCACCCCGGAGGCGTGCAGCCCGGTGATGATCGCCACCACGCCCAGGGCAAACAGCACTGCGGCCAGGACGAACTCGACGATCTGGGCGGTGCGGGTTCTGATGTCGAAAAACCCCCTCACCTCTCCCACCGCCGCCAGCTGGGATTCCCAGTTCTCCCAGAAGCGGCCGAAGGCCTGCCCGTTGGTCTTGGCATACGAGGAGATGTCGGAAAAGCTGAGCTCCTCGCCCCCCCTGGACACCTTTGTGAATAGAAAGTCCAGCAGGTCCTCCTCGTGCGACTCCAGGTCCCCCTCTCCTTCCAGGCGTCGGATGAAATAGTCCGTTCTCTTCCTCGTCCTCAGCAGGCCCCGCTGTTCCCGTTCGGACTCCTCCAGCCTCAGGTGACCCTTTCTGGCCAGGTCGATGATAGTCGCGCTGAGATCCTCGGGCCCCGGCCGACCGAACCGCCACAGCACGCCCAGCTCCGCCGGCGTGTAGTCGGCGGGCAGCTCCCGGTAGTAGTCACCGGTGAAGGAAGGCCGGTACTCCCTGCCGTGGGTCAACCAGAACCACACCACTCCCCCCAGGCTGAACAGCAGTATCAGCGGGGCGGCAATCCAGTTCAGCCTGGCGATGAGCCGGCCGCGGTTGGCAAGTCGGGCCAGCTCCTCCTCTTCCGCCAGTATCCCGGGCAGGGCCTCCTCTCCGGAGAGGACGGATCCGTCCGGAACCAGTTGCGGGGGGAAGACCACCCGGCCCTCCAGGAACGTCTCCGCCGGCAGCGGGCCGACCTCCCAGTGGACCTCCCGCGGGCTGATTATGGAGACCTCCCCGTACAGGGGGCCGTGACCCCACGCCCTGACGTCGTCCGGTCCCGCTCCCTCGGGCAGAAGCAATCGCACCGACACCGCATCCACGCCCTGTTCCCATTCATCTCCGACAAACTGGTGATACAGCTCCGCGACATCCTCGTGAACCGTCACCACATTGAGCATGCGGTAGCTCAGGGTGAAGGTGCGGGTCTCGTCGGTGGCGTCAAAGCTCCAATCGACGTACACCGAATCCGACTTCTCGCTGACGTAGAAGGTTCCCGCCGGCCCTTCCCTCTCCTCCGGGTTCAGCTCATAGGAGACATCTCCCTCGGAGACCGAGACGTCCGCCACCTCAGTCCGCCCGCCGGTGCGGATCCACTGGTACATACCGCGAAAGGTCCCCGAGAACTCGGCCGTCCGGTGCTCGGTCACCGTCATGGACCCGTCGGGATGCACCTCCGCCTCAATGCTGAGGGCGGGAAAGCTGTACTGGCGGGCATGAGCCGGCCCCGCACCGAGAATCACCAGGAGGAGTGCGGCAATCAACACCAGAGCTGCTCGGCGATTGCTCATGGTCTCTCCTTTCCGGGGCAGCGAAACCGTCCTCAGAAACGGACCTCGACGGCTTCCCGCTCCACTCCCTCCACGTTGAAATACGCCTCCCCGGAGAACCCGAAGATGCCGGCGATCAGGTTTGAGGGGAACACCTGGGTGCGAATGTTGTACTTCTGCACCGTGTCGTTGTAGAACTGGCGGGCAAAGGCAATCTTGCTTTCCGTGTTGCTGAGCTCCTCCTGCAGCTGCCGGAAGTTGGCGTCGGCCTTCAACTCGGGGTAGTTCTCCGCCACGGCAAACAGGGTTCTCAGCGCGCCGGTCAGCATGTTCTCCGCACCCGCCTGTTCATCCACCGTGTCCGCCGCCATGGCGCGCGAGCGAGCGTTGGTGATCTGCTCGAAGGTCTCTCTTTCGTGGGACGCGTATCCCTTGACGGTGTTGACCAGGTTGGGTATGAGGTCGTAGCGACGCTTGAGCTGCACGTCCACCTGGGCCCAGGCGTTTCTGACCCGCTGCCTCAGCGTCACCAGCCTGTTGTATGTGGATATGACCAGGACGACCACCAGGGCGGCCGCGCCCAACACAATGTAGGTTGTCAACCTGAATCCCCCCAATTCGATGCTTATGCGCAAGTACGCCGTCGGGCGGCTGCGGTTGCAGGTGCCCCGCCTCCCCCCATCATTGCCGGTCCCGCACCGGTCGCTCTGTCGAGCGACGCTATATCAATCTCTCCGTCCGGCTGTCCACCACCTCCACCTCCGGGTTGGCATGGAGCAGCTGCAGGGCCCTACGCAGCTGTTTCTCCGTTTGAGACCAGTCCGACGAGACGACGGCACAGGCGATCACCGCCGCGTCCGTGCGGTCACCCATGCCCACCTCGGCGGCACTGATCCTCAGATCCCACATGTCCCTGAGCAGGCGTCTGAGCCGCGACCGCTTGCCCTTGAGCGACCCACATCCGGGCAGGTAAAGAGACGCGGTCACCAGGCCGGCCCGCGGCGAACCCAGGGGAGGATCGTAGCGCAAGGCGATCCCCCTCCCGTCAGTCCAGCCGCGCGAACCGCGCGGTGAAGTGCCGCAACAACGGGACCTCGTGCGTGAGTCTGAGACCCCGAACCTGGTCCCGCCGGCGGTACACTTCCACGACTGCATCGGCCACTCGATCCATGTGTCTGTCGGTGTACACCCGGCGCGGCACGGCCAGACGCACCAGCTCCAGCCGCGGATACGTGACCTCCCCCGTCTCCGGATCAGTGCGGGCAAAGGCACAGGTGCCGAGTTCAACCGCCCGGACGCCGCCCTCCACATATAGCTCCACCACCAGGGACTGGGCGGGAAACTCCGCCTGGCGAATGTGGGGAAAGAAGGCCAGGGCGTCGATGAAGACCCCATGCCCACCCGGGGGCAGGACGATCGGCACTCCGGCGCGATCCAGCCTGTCGGCCAGATGCCGCACCTGCCCGATCCTGTCCTCCAGATAGATCTTCTCCGTCGACTCAAAGATGCCGCGGGCCAGGGCCTCCAGGTCCCTGCCAGCCATTCCCCCATAGGTGATGAAACCCTCAAAGGGAATCTGCCACTGCACGGCCTGGTGAAACAGATCCTCGTCGGCGAAGGCGAGGAAGCCGCCAATGTTGACCAGCCCGTCCTTCTTACCACTCATGGTGCAGCCGTCGCCCCAGCTGAACATCTCGCGGGCGATATCCCTGATGTCCCGGCCTGCGTATCCCGGCTCTCGCTGGCTGATGAAGTAGGCATTCTCGGCAAACCGGGCCGCGTCGAAGAAGAGGGGAACCCCGTACCGGTGGGCCAGCCTGGAGGCCTCGCGTATGTTCTCCATCGACACCGGCTGCCCCCCGTTGTTGTTGCAGGTGACCGTGAGCAGGACGAAGGGCACCCGGTCCGCGCCGCGCCGCAATTCATCCTCCAGCCGCTCCAGGTCTATGTTGCCCTTGAAGGGCTCCCCGGAGGCTATCCGGTACCCATCCTCCACCACCAGATTGACTGCCTCGGCCCCGCGCAGCTGGATGTGCCCCTCGGTGGTGTCAAAGTGCATGTTGCCCAGGACCCGGTCGCCTTCCTTCACCAGCATGTTCATCAGGATGTTCTCCGCCGCCCTGCCCTGGTGAGTCGGCACCAGGTGAGGATATCCCAGGATCTCCCCGACCGCATCCCGCAGGCGGTCGTAGGACCTGGAACCCGCGTAGGATTCGTCCCCCTCCAGCAGGGCCGACCACTGCCGGTCACTCATGGCCGAGGTGCCGCTGTCCGTCAGCAGGTCGATGTACACATCGGACGAGCTCAGATTGAACACGTTGAACCCGGCCTCAGCTATCTTCTCTTCTCTCTCCTCGCGCCCGATCAGCCGGATTGACTCCACCATCTTGATCCTGAAGGGTTCGGCGTATTGATCCCTCTGTCTCATCGTCCCTCCCTCATCGGGCGGCGCGCAGTACCTCGCAACGCCCCCGGTCCAGGCGGGTGATCCTCGGTTCATCGATATGGGCCCGCCATCGCCTGTATGCCCTGATGCACTCCCCGTACATGTTCAGTCTGGCACCGATCCCCGCCGCCAATCCCATCTTCTGCTCCTTGGTGTGATGATTCAGCCCCCGGAGTATCGGCGTCGCGATGCCCAGTCCCCGGTGCTCGACCCATTGGCTCAGAAAGACCTCGACTCCGAAGCGGCTCCAGCTCAGGCCAGGCAGCATCTCCACCACGTCCCCGCGCAGGGCTCTCTGACCATTCAATATGGCGAAGAACCTCTGGGCCCAGTCGACCTTCTTGCGCCCCTCGGTGAAGCGCCCCACCGACATACCCGCCCCCGACGAATCCAGAGAATCGAGGAGACGTCCCACGTGATCGGCGCACAGGTCTATCAGGTCCGCGTCCAGAAACACCCAGCGATCCGCCCGGCCCACATGTATGATCCCCGTCTCCAGGGCGGCACCCTTCCCGAGGTTATCCGGATGCCTCAGCACCTCCACGGGAAAGTTGAGCGCCCGGGCGGCGGTGTCGTCCCGCGAACCGTCGTCAATGACCACAACTCTGAATCCATCTCCCATTCCGCACACGGTATCCAATACGACCTCGATTCTCGGGGCCTCGTCGTATGCGGGAATAAGAACAGCAATCTCTGGCACGATCTACCTCCATTTCTTGATCTCCCTGTGCTCTACTTCTTCACGCCGACAGATACTCCTTCGCAAGCCAACGACTCCCCCCCCATCGAGTCGGCCCGATGGTGCATGAAGCGGCAATCCCCTCAGTCCGGCCTCGCTCATACCTTCAGATTCCCGCGCAGAATCTGCACACCTGACTCTGCACCGCAGGGATTCTCAACTCCATCGAGAAGGACATCTTCAGTGGAACGACAACTTCACACTTTTTCGTTTTGGAAGGGAGATGAGAGTATGCCGTTTATAATCCACGGTGACCTGGCCGACATGGCTGCCTATCAAGAGCTCAAAACTGCGGGCGATCCGATTCTCCAGCAGGAGAGTCTCGAGGAGTATACAATCGAGATCCGCCCTGCCACTGACCTGGAGGAAAGGGCCCTGGCCGGCGAGGGACTGGCTCCGGTCGAGGATTCGGGCGATAACTTCGTGGTCGACACGGGTAGAATGGTCGTCTACCATGCGAGATCCGCCCAGAATCCTCTCCTGGAGACGCTCGAGGCGGACCCGGCCGGGTGTGCCCGCGATCTTGTGGATCGCCTGTCACAGTATGTTGAGAGTCACGGCACATCTGGTCCCTGAAGCACCCGGCCGCGGACTGATGAGGACTAGGCTGATCACGGATCGCATGTCCCCGTGAGAGGACTCCGCGCACACCATGAGCCACCTTTCGCCATCGCGATAACCCTTCCGAAATGCACAGGACAGGCAGGGCACACCAGACTGACCGGGCGTTCCGACCTCAAACCAGGGGATTCGGAACGCCCAGCACTCCTCTCACCGTGGCTCGCAGTATCGTTGGGTGTGAAAGCCGCCGGTGATCTCTGCGCGGCGACCCGCCGCCTACCCCGGTCAGGTCCCATTTGCTATAATGGGGCCTGTATCGGAGACAGAATCGGCGGGATGAGGCGGTGTTCGAGGTGGATCAGCAATCCCCGAAGGTGGCGGTCATCGGACTCGGATTCATCGGACTTCCCCTGGCACTCAGCTACGCCATGAGGGGGTGCCAGGTGGTGGGCATAGACACGGATGAACAGCTGGTGGCGGACATCAACCGCGGGGTCACTTCCCTGCTGGAATCTGACCACGGGCGGAGCATTGCCCAGATCCTGCGGCAGGAACTGGATTCCGGCCGGTTCAGGGCAGTCAGCCAATACGCCGAGTCGCCGCCGGTCGACCACTACATCCTGACGGTTGGAATTCCCATAGTCGACACCGAACCCGACATGAGCCACTTGGAGTCGGCCTGCCGCTCGTTGGCCGGGATCCTCAAGCCAGGCGACCTGGTGCTGGTGCGCAGCACCGTGGTCCCCGGCACCACCGAGGAACGCATCCTCCCCCTGCTGGAGTCCGGCGGCCTG
>JAWOBW010000217.1:0-10122 GCA_046484105.1 Bacillota bacterium | reverse complement strand
TTCCCCGGCCGACATTGGTGCGGGGAATCCCCCACCATGACAGCTTCATCCGGACCACAATCCAGCATATTCAGGGCTGTAGTCACAGGTTCTCGGTGAGGCTTCAGGTTCTGAACATCGTCGGACGCGACCACGCCATCAAACAGACCCCGGATACCGTGCTCGTCGAGATGCATGACGGCATCCTTACTGTTCTTGGTGGTCACAACTGCCATCCGGTACTGCCTGTGCGCCAGAAGGGACAGCAGTTCCCCGGTGCCGTCAAACAACCTCGTTCTCTGCCCAAACGGGTAGTGACGGCGGTAGTAGTCTATGACCGCGGTGGGATTGGGGACATTCAGCCGATCGAGCATCTCCCGGAGAGGCAGTCCCCACTGCTGCAGGACCTCGTCCTCCCGGATCTGCATATGTGCCACATCTCTGACCGAAGTCCGAAAAACTGAGATGATCAGATCGGAAGAGTCTACCAGGGTACCATCCAAATCGAAAAGAAAGCTGCGCACCCGCACAGGTACCCGCTTCACATCCGTTCTCCTCTCCCCAGACAAGTCTACCATATTACAGAAGTGGGCTCCACGCCGGAGAAACGCAGCTCAAAGATGCAACTGTTCGCTGAATGCAAAAGAGGATCCATCAGATCGATGGATCCCCGGAGAGTTCACCGCTTCACGTCATGTGGTGCGCCTGGCCGAGTACGTTCCCGGACTGGCAGGACTCCAGCCCTGCTGGAAGCCCGCGCCGGTGTACTGTCCGCCCCCGTACTGAGCGGTCCCCATCTGCTGGCCGTATCCGCCGTACTGACCATACTGGCCGGTCCCGTACCCGGTGCCGGGATACTGCTGCCCGTAGTTCAGGCCGGACTGCCCGGCCTGAGCCGTCGGTTGACGGGCCGTCCCCTGGGCAGTTCCATAGGTCCCGTACTGGGCCGTCCCCTGACCATACCCGCCGTACTGCGTCTGTGGGCTGTACCCACCGTACTGCTGAGTCATCGTTTGGCCGTATCCGCCGTACTGACCGTACTGGCTGGTTCCATACCCGGTGCCGGGATACTGTTGCCCGTAAGTCCGCCCCGACTGGCCGGCCTGGGCCGTCGACTGGCGGGCCGTCCCCTGCGCGGTTCCGTAGGTTCCGTATTGGGCCGTCCCCTGACCGTACCCGCCGTACTGCGTCTGTGGGCTGTACCCGCCGTATTGCTGTGTCTGTGGGCTGTACCCGCCGTACTGCTGTGTCTGTGGACTGTACCCGCCGTACTGCTGTGTCTGTGGGCTGTACCCGCCGTACTGACCTGCGCCGTACTGCCCGCCGTATTGGCCGGCGCCGGCAGGCTGCCAGGTGGTGCCGTATCCCCCGGCGCCGTACTGACCTCCATATCCGCCGTACTGGGCCGGAGTCATCTGAACACCCGTTCCGCTGAATCGACTCCTGAGTCGCTGGACCTCCTGAGGATTCGCCGGGGCAGGGCTCTCATACCAGCCGTGCTGGGAGGCAATCTGAAAGGCGCGATCGTGGGAGCTCTCCACCTGGTCGCGGAGCTGCTTCAGAGTCTGCCTCAAACTCGGATCACTGGTTTCGATTGCCGCCTGGGTGAAAGACACCGTGTCGACCTTACAGCTGTCGAGAGCGTCGATTACCATCTCGCGATCTCTAATCATCTCTACACCTCCTTCTGATTCACTCATCCAAGGTGATTCAACAGCGCCTGTCTCGCCTGGTTTGCCTGCTGTGAACACTGGTCAAAATAGCTCCGAAGCTGCGGGTCCTGACACTGCTGCGCATAGCTCTGCCATTTGACAGAGGCCATGTCCTGCCGCATAATCAGCTCTCGCAGCTTTTGCACCTCCATCTCCGTCAACTGCGGCATTCTGCACCTCCCCTCCTCTTCCTCACTTACAGTTGAAGCATTCCACAGCAGAAAACGCCCTATGCGGAGGGCGCCTGCGGTAGTTTCTGTCAATTGAAGACATGCGAGGTCAGATCACGTTGGGCTTCCTTCACATGGCAGGAAGGTCACGGGGCAGCTACCAGGTGAGCATCGCTCACTCATTTCCATTTTCAAATCTGACGAGTTCGATGCCCGCCTCAGTCAGCATCTGATCCGATACCTGGTCGGGATAATCCCTCATGTACACGATCTTTTCAATGCCAGCGTTGATGAGCAGCTTGCTACACATGAGACACGGCTTGTCCGTACAATACAGGGTGGCACCGGCGACGCGGACGCCGTGGAGGGCCGCCTGGGCAATGGCGTTCATCTCCGCGTGACTGGCCCGCACGCAGTGACCGTCCCTCATCAGGCATCCGACCTCGGTGCAGTGAGGGAGGCCCCGTGGAGCACCGTTGTATCCGGTGCTGAGGATCTGCCTGTCGCGGACGATCACCGCCCCCACCGTCCTGCGCGGGCAGGTCGACCGGGTTGACACCGTCTGGGCAATGTTCAGGAAGTACTCGTCCCAGGAAGGGCGTTTTATAGAATCAGTCATGTCATCCTCCTCGTTTTCATGGCATAAACCAGGGGCCCCAGTCGAGCACAACCGCCATGAGAGCCAACACGTTGAAGACCGCGTGCATGAGCACACAGACGGTCACAGAATGGGTCTGCCTGTAGGCGTAGGCATAGGTCACTCCGGCCAGGGCCGCGCGCAGCATCGCCATCGGTTCCCCGTGAGTGAAGGCAAACAGCAGTCCACTGCCCGCCACCGCCAGGGTCTGGCCGCCCAGTCCCTCGATAATGATCTGGTAGAAACAGCGGCGAAACAAGAGCTCCTCGCCCAGGGGAGCGGCGACGACCACCCCCACGATCAGCAGCAGGAAGGGCCAGAAACCCTGCTGATGGCCCCGGGCGATCAGCTGGCCAACAGTCCCCAGCTCCCACGGGTCGAGCCCGGCGCCAGCCCTCTGCATGGCGGCGACGAGTGCCCGAACCCCGGCCGTGCTCGCGAGCCAGACCGCCCCTCCTCCGACCAGGACCCAGGCCAGCCGCACACCGACCGGGCTGGCGGTGGCATCGACCTGCAAACGAGACGGTCCGGACCAGCCCACGTCATCGCCGGCGTAGCGGACCAGGTAGATGTACGAGACCAGGGCGAGAATCGAGCTGTGCACTATTATGGCGGCGGCGCCCGAGACGGGACGATCCACCGCGGGAAAGCCGAATAACCCGTGGACAGACCGGTTGATGAGCATGAACAGGGCATAGAGAATGAGTAGATCCGACGCGCGGTAGCCCCGGGGCCGGGCGGGAATCAGCGAGATGCGTCGCTCACGCCCCCGGGTCTTCGACCTGGTCGGTCTCCGTTTCTTGGCCGCCATGACTCAGCTCCTTCTTCACTGCAGGGCCTAGCATGGCCCGGGGAACGAGCCAGAGGATTCCCAGCATCATGATCAGATCACCAGGGCTGACTACCGTCCTGAGGGGAAACCAGCCCGGGGTCGGGATGTTGTCACCGAGAAAGGCCAGGACTGTATCCTGTGACATGAGCACGTGGATGACGGAGGTCCCGGACTCCAGCACGGGCACCAGCCCCTCCTGTCCCGTGACGGCAAGGGCCGCTCGGGAGACGGGCATGCCTCCATTGCAGGCGATGACGGCGAGGTTGCACGCGGCACCCGCCGATATTAGCGACATCCCGGGTAGATGACGATTCTCCCACAGCACGAACAGGAGAATGACGTAGGAGGCGACGAGGAGGGGAAACCCCCAGTAGATGAGAAACTCCCACCCAAGGGCGGGCGCCCTCGACAGGAGCATCTGGATGGCAAAACCGGCCAGCATCAGTTCAAATCGCCTCAGCTCCAGACTCGCCAGATTCCGGATCGATCCTCGCAGGATCCAGCCGACAACCAGCGACAGAAGCAGGGCGAAGATCATCATAACAGACTGCCCTCCTGAACTCTCTCCCCCTCCGAGATTCCATCCGCGGCCTCCGGCATGAACCTGGCGTGCACCAGCTCCGAGTCCTCGATGAAATCCAGGAAGGCGCTGGCCACCTCCGGGTCAAACTGGGTTCCGCTGCATCGTTTGATCTCGCGCTTGGCCTCCTCCAGAGTCATGGCGCGCTTGTAGGGTCGCTGGGACACCATGGCATCGAAGGAGTCCGCCACCGCCAGAATCCTGGCCTCAATAGGGATCTCCTCCCCCTTGAGGCCCTCGGGGTACCCCTCTCCGTCATACCTCTCATGATGGTAGAGTACCCAGCTGGCACCTTCCTTGAGTGCCTTGATCTTACTGAGTATGTTGGCACCGATGGCCGAGTGTTCCTTCATGATGCTCCACTCCGCCGACGTGAAACGTCCGGGTTTCTGAAGGACCTGGTCCGAAATCCCGATCTTGCCGATGTCGTGAAGTATGGACACATATTGTAGCAGCTGAACCCGTTCGTCGGCGATCTTCATGTTCTTGGCAATGCCCACGGCGTAGTGGGACACTCTCTCGGCGTGACCCGAGGTGTGCGGGTCCCTCGCCTCCAGTGCGGTGGCCAGGGCGCTGATGGTGCTGACAAACACGTCTCGCAGTTCGTTGTACATGGTGAAGGCATAACGGCCCACCATGAGAGGCAGGAGGAAGAATATCACACCCATCTCGCCCACGGCGTGATACACCGCCACGTTGAGGTATGCGATGGGCATCAGCCCGATGTAGCTGGGAGCCATCCAGCGAACATCCGAGGCCACCAGGGAAACGGGATTCAATCCCGTTTTCAGAGAAATGTAGACCACGGTGGCAGCCACGTTGACGACGAAGTAGCTGATCCCCCCGGCCATGGTGGCGAGGGCAAACATGTAGGGACTGTCTCCGAGCGCCCCCCCGGACAGCAGGTTGAACACCAGGCCTCCCGAGACGGCAGCCAGGAACAGCTGCGCCCGGTTGAATACAACTTCCATCCCCGGCACACGACCAGTAAGCTCCATCTTCCGCAGGGACCCCAGGGCGGTGAGCAATCCACCCCAGAAGGGACCGAACATCAGAACCGAGGAGTAGCACATGGCAAATCCGACCGAGACAGAACCGTTCGCCCGCGGCAGCTTGATCGGCAGCGCCTCCGTGACTATGATCAGGGCGAGAAAGAAGATTAATGACTGCAGCGGAGGCAGTTCACTGGGAAACAAAACCCAGCCCGCCCAGGCGGCAATGATGCTGATGGCTACGACAAAGAGGTGAGACATCGTCTTTGAACGCTCAGATGACCCATTCGACTCCGCTGAATCAGACGGCATACACACCCCTCCCATGGCTCACGCCAGAGAATGAGAAGGCACTCGGGCTGATTGCCCTACTGATCAGAGGCGGATTATCCGTAACCGCCAACCTGAATATTGGCTCCGCCCATCATGAGCAGCATCGCAAGAGCCAGCAGGAACTTCACGACTTTAGCCATTCGCGGTATCACCCCAAGCGTGACAGAATCCCTGCCTCCGCTAATAGCAAGATCCTGCTCCGCTTCGAGCCCGAGTGCCAAGCCGACCAAAAAAATCTGGTAATCTTGTGTTGCCTCAGAATCGGAAAGTGCGATTAATCGCGTCCAGAACCGCCCGGGCAGATGCCTCCAGAAGGTCCCGTCGCACTCTCACCGCCCCCACCAGCACACCACTGCCGATGTCGGGCGTGAGGCTCACTGCAGCAATCACCACCCTCTCACCTGCGAAACTCACGACGTCCACATGCTCCAGATGCAGACGACAACCGCCCTCCAGCAGACGCTCAGATGCCCTCAGCGTCGCCCGCCCCCCCAGTTCCAGCAGTGCGCGCGAGCCGGGCCTCTGCTCCGCTGTGCTCACGGCCCCCTCAACTACCCTGTCCTCCAGAGACAGAACCACGCGGACCGTGAACCCCTTCGCCGCACTTCGGCTCTCAAGGGACACAAGACAGGGACGTCCCTCAGCCGATTGCAGCAGATCATCATTTGAGCTGAATACCACATCAACATCGGCGGGAGACAACCTCGCCCCCCCGTACACCATGACCAGCGAAATGACGTCCTGCACTACCTGTCGCCTGGACTTCTCGCCGCTCCGAGCCACAATACTTACTCTTGTGATCTCTTCTCCGTCGTCCGCGACGACTGACGCGGCCAAAACTCCGCGCAGCGACAGAAGGGCCGTGCGCAGCCCCTTCACCTCTCTTCGCTCGTTCTCCGACGCCTCAAGCTGATCCTCCGGTGTACCTTCCATTATCCTCCACTCACTCCACACTTAACTTACCTTCGACTCCGCCCCCCTCATTTCCTGCAAACTCCACCAGATTACGTGGGAAGATGCGGCAGATCGTGCTCCAGGAGGCCCCACTCGTCCAAAATGGCCCATAAACCGCCGTATACCAGGCTGTGTCCTCCCAGCACAACCGGCAACGGGGCCGAGTAGGCGGCCTCGGTGAACTCGCGCAGGTAGCTGTCAGTGATTCGCTCCATCATTCCCAGATCCGAGTAGAACCGGTCCGCGGCCGAAAGGGCAAGCTGCAGGTGAGCCATGAGAACCCGGGTATCTACGAGGGCGACGTCGGCGACGGAACTCAGGTGACGGAAGAATCTCTCCGGCCCCACTGCCTCTAGGAAGTAACCGAGCAGGGAGACGGCCTCTCCCGTCTCCTCTCGCCTCAGCGCCTTCATCCCCCTCTCCTCTGAGAACACCCGCAGCCTGACCGGGATGTTGGCATTGATGACCGCCATCATCGCCGGACTGACGCGGCCGATCAGGGCCACCTCCGCATACCTGTCCCGCCCCGACTCACGAATCACGTCGAGAGCTCTTATGAGGTTATCTCTGCTCAGATTGAGCCGATCCAGCGCCCTCCTGCTCTCGGGTCCCACGTTTCGGCACTGTTCCAGTATGAGCATGTCCATCGGCGTATCGATATCGAAATTGATGCGGGCCGAGTTCTCAATCAGCATCCTGCGCATGCCGGCCTCGCGCAGGAGAAAGCCCAGGAAATTGTCGTTCTCAGGCAGGTCTATGCAGTCGAGGCTGGTGGCAGGAGTGAAGGCGATGAGATCTGCCGACTGCACATTGTTGACTACCACAACATTCTTGAAATACCGCAGCTGGTGGGCAATCCACTCGAAGTCGGACGGGCGAATGAGGGGGAGGGCGGCTCCACCCAGATAGATCACGCTGTCCAACCCGTATTTCTCCGTCACATACTTCAGGTGTCTTCCGAAATGAAACTCGCCGTCGGGCGCCGTCTCATCAATCCGGATGCCCTCGGCCGCGGCCTTCTCTGCCAGATCGGCATAGCAGGTGGAAAGGATGACCTCGTCAATGCCGTCAGCGGTGAGGGCCTTCTTCATGTTGTCAAAGGCCACTCCCTTCCGCACCGAAAGCATCTGCTCCTCGATCTCGGTGCGAGCAATCCCCCCCTCGAAGACGACGGCCGCCAGCTTCTCCTTGAACATCAGTTGTCTCCTCTCAGCATCAGGGGCCAGCTCTGAAGCTGACCCCCGCGATTGCAGCGCACAGAGCGACGATGAACTGCGTTCACAGCTCGGGTTCTATGAGTCCGTAGTTGCCATCACGCCTGCGGTACACCACGGTGACCTCATCGGTCTCAGCGTTGGTAAAGACGAAGAAATCGTGATCGAGAAGGTTCATCTCGAGAATCGCCTCCTCGACGTCCATCGGTTTCATGGTAAATCTCTTGGTGCGCACCAGCCTGGGCTCCGCCTCTTCAGCCTGGGCATTGTTCGCAGCCTGATTCTCCTTGAAGAGAATCGGATCATTGACCTGGCGCGCCTTGCGATTGATGCGCGTCTTGTACTTGCGCACCTGTCGCTCGATCCTGTCCACCGCACCGTCAACCGAGGCATACATGTCCCCGGTCTCGACTTCGGCGCGGAGGATGGGTCCGTTCAGGGGAATGGTGATCTCGACCCGGTGATCCTCCCTCTGTACTGACAGCACCACCTGCGGCTTGAGAGGAAATTCAAAATACTTCTCCAGCTTCGCCATCTTCTTCTCCACATACTGTCGGAGAGCCGGGGTGACCTCCACATTCCTACCATGAAGAGTCAGTCGCATTGAAACCACTCCCGTTTCTGTCGGTTTCGATGTCCCGCTTCTAGTGGACAACGGGCCACCGGATTGGCTACTGTGCCCCGTGTTCACAACACTCGTTTATACTATTCCCGTAACGGAAGTGAATTCCTTCACTGCGCGTGGAGACTGGATGGAGAGGGGTTCATTTCTTCTCATCCAGGTACCGGGGGTACTCTGGTATGTCCGGGGGGTGATAAGCTCCGATGGTGCGCCTGCTTCGGTGCAACCTGGCCATCTGGCGGAGAATGGCGGTTCTGCCCTCCACCAGTTTCTGTTCAAGCTCACTGTCGAGTCGGTCGATCATGAGGCAGAGCTCCCTCAGGGGCCTCAGGACATCCGGAAGAGGTTCTCCCACCGAGGCAGAGATATCCATTCGCTCATCCATCAACGCAAGTATCTCCTCCCATTCGCCCTCCGCCGCCAGGCTGAGCTGCCTGCGCGCAATCCGATGCAGGTTGGATAGGCCCTCCGCCGCCGAAGTCCTGCGTCCCGACATGATATCCTCCGTTCCCCGGTGACTCCCCGCATCCACATTGCCGGTATCAGAGCTCTCAAACCTGCCGTCCGTTGCCCGTCCGCCTCAACTGCGCCCGCAGCCACAACCGGTGATGGCGCAGGCGGAGCAGCACCCGGTCGAAGACGGTCAGCTGCTCCTCCAGTCGCTCCTGTCTCTCGTCCAGCCGCCTCCTGGCCCGCTCCATTGAACCGTCAGATCGTCTCATCCCGAGGCATCGAGGGGCCCGCCCTCGCGGTCCTCATCCTCTGTCCCGCAGCCGGCCCTCATCCATGCCTCCGCCATCTCCTTCAGCATGTCCCTCACCGCGATGACTGTGGCCGCATCCTTCTTCCGATTCGCCTCAATCAGGCGCCGGTACATGTACGCATACAGACCCGTGACTGCCTGCACCAGTTCGTCCCCATCGTCCTCAGCAAAGGCGAGACTGATCTCCCGGACTATGTCCTGGGCACGGAGCAGGCACTGGTTGGCCGCCTCGAAGTCACGGCCAGCCAGCTGCCTCTCGGCCAGGTTCAGTTGTTTCACCCCGCCGTGGTGCAGCATCACGATCAGGTGTCTCGGTTTGGAAGTGTTGACTGCAGTGCTCTGATACCGGTCATAAACTGCTCTGCCGCTCACCTGAAACACCTCCCCTGAAGAGTAACGGTCACGCCCTTCGATCTAGAGCGACCGGACTCCTCGCGCGATACAGACTGACGGGAGCACTCCCCGCCGCCCGCTGCATTTCGCGTGACAGTGCATCCCGTCTCTGCTTCATCTCCTCTGTTATCCCGGCATCCAGCCGGGTGACCTCGGCCAGTATCTGTCTGATCTCCCGTACGTCCCCCAGCCCGGGGTCTGGGCATCCGGATATCTCGTTCTGCAGTTCGGCCCTGGCAACCAACAGTTGAGTCACCCGGTCGCAGTCACCCGAGCGGCCGGCATCGGCAAGCTGCTCGGAAAGCTGAAGATACCTGCGGTAAAGGTCAACGGGCACGTCGGTCTCCCTCCGGTCCATTACTCCCTGTCCCCTGTGATCGAGGACAGGCTGTCAATCTGCCCCTGCAGCCACTGCCCCTGGTTCTGCATGGTGGAGAGCATCTGTTCGAGCAGGACAAACTGTCGCCTAAGGCTCTCCTCCCGCATTTCCACGCGGCGCTCCATGGCCTCGACCCGGTTGTCGATCAATTTCATGGAGCGATCATACATGCTGTCCCTGCGCGACAACACCCCGTCTCCGTAACTGAGCCAGCCTTGCATATACTCCCCGAGCCGCGGGGCGACACCATCTGTCCCGTGGCTGTCCTCGGAGGCGGAGAACAGAAGGCGAACCGCCTCCGGATCCTGTCGCAGGGCCTCGGCCAGCGCATCCTCGTCCAGGGTCATGACACCGTCCCGGTCAATGTCGATGCCCAACTGCCCCAGGCTGGTGTATTCCGTCCCGTCCAGGTCGACATTGTCCATCACCTGGCGCCGGAGACCTGTCTGCAGTCTCCGCAGGGTGCCGTCTCCCTGCAGCAGACCGTCGCGTCCTCCCAGTTTGGCCAGTTGACCGGAGATCTCGTTGTACTGGGCGACAAAATCCCCCACTGCCGCCACCG
>JAWOBW010000077.1:0-3920 GCA_046484105.1 Bacillota bacterium | reverse complement strand
CAGGCATCTGCCTCATCACCATGCCCAACAAGCATGATGCCATGTTCCGACACACAACCGACGGGCGGATCAGGAAACGACTCAAACTCACGACCCGGTCCAACTGGGCACGGCGGACCTCTACATCCCAGCCAATCCAACGGTCTCGATCCTGAACCTGCAGCGCAGCGGAAGCAAAACCCATTCCACCCAGCCAGCCATGCTCGGATCTGACCAGATAACGAATCTGACGCCCCACCAAGGGCCCAGCACCCCAGGGATGCTCACTAGTAAACAGCTCGTTCCAAATCCGCATCTGTTCTTCGGTCTGTACCACAACCAACTCCAGATTGCGAACCTCACCAACCGCACCCGGTACCCCCTCCGGCAACGGCACACAATGCCCAAGACGACGCGGTCGGGGAGGGCTGCTCCTCGTCTGTGGTGCTGGCAAGACCAGATATCCCTTCTCCTCCAGGGTGCGTAACACCTTCAAACACCCACTGC
Organism: Bacillota bacterium; assembly: GCA_046484105.1. Lineage (GTDB taxonomy): Bacteria > Bacillota > Sulfobacillia > SLMV01 > SLMV01 > PWUC01. The sequence goes on along the minus strand of JAWOBW010000077.1, from coordinate 3,434 downwards.
GCTGCGCCAATCCCCGTGCGTCCCGAAACCCAAACTCGCTGCACAGTCGGTCCGCCAGCTTTGTTCGGTGCATGGTCGGATTACTGGCAATGAGCTGACGAATATACTCAACTACATCCGGTTGGGTGATCTGTGTCTGGATCTGCCGTCGTGCTATCATCATATTGATACTGTATTTGATACTGCGCCCTTTGTTCAGCCCTACTTATGGGTATAGGGCAGACCTAGCCGACCCCGGCATGCGATCTTTCGGCAGGAAATCGGCCAGTTTGACAGAAGTCTTTCAGGAAGTAAGGGCAGAGTGAACGGTGTTCCCGGGGCCCGCACGCGGGGAGGTTCTGTCGAGGATTCCACGCACCGGCCCGGGGTCACGTGCACTCCGATCCGTGTCGCGCATCAGGATAATGCGGAGGTGGATGCAGTGAAGGTAAAGGATGCAATGAAGAGCCCGGTTGTCACGGTGAGTCCCGATGATACTCTGGCCGAAGTATCGATGCTATTTCACGAAAAGCGCATCAGCGGGGCGCCCGTCGTGGATGAAGACGGCAGGTTGGTCGGGATCGTATCTGAGGGAGATCTCATCGAGAAGAGCCAGGAGTTGCGGGTCAGCGTGTACTACGATGTCTTCGGGTGGGTCTCGCCGCAGACGCCGGTCGCGGAGATGGCGCGCTTCACCCAGGGACTGTGCACGGTGGCCGACACCAAGGTGTCAGAGGTCATGACCAGGAAGGTGGTCACCGTCGGACCCGAGGAGTCACTCGAGAGAGCTGCCAGGTTGATGGCAACAAGGAACATCAACCGGCTGCCGGTGGTGGACGGATCGGAACTGGTGGGCATAGTCAGCCGCGCCGATCTGGTCTGGGCAATGGTACACCTGTGCGAGGTGAAACCGGGCATTCTGGAAGAGTAGTATCTTGTCACACACAAGAGACAGCGCCGGTGGTGACGGGCGTTCGCCTCTGATCATTCAGTCCCGGGGGTGAGCGGTCGGCCTTCCGGAAGTTCGTCGTGTGAGCGTGACAGAGTGAACGCCCGCCCCGGTCAGCCGTGGGGAGAACTCCGCAGCCCTCCCTTGCTGGGCATCATTCTCCCCGCACGGACCGGGCGCGGGAGCCGGCTGCGAGTCCGTGGTTTCACCCCCCCGCGCCGTCACATATGGTCACTGCAGCGTCTCACTGCCGTGATGTTTACCAAGTGTTTAAACTGTGTTTAAGCGGATTTGATACCCTGCCGCTATAATGGCCTCAACGGTCGATGACTGATCGCGCTCATGTGTCAGCTGAATCTGATTAAGTCCCTGGGAGTGACTTCCCCTTGGCATTACTCGAGATCCTTCTGTTGGTGATCATCCTGTTCACCGGATACACGCTGATGGTGGGATTCTGCGGGTTGTTCACGCCCCCGTCCGTGCCCCTGCCCCCTCCGGACAAGAGATTCTGTATCATCATTCCGGCCCACAACGAGGAGCTGGTGATTGAACATCTTCTCAACAACCTCAGACGTCTGGATTATCCGGAGCGTTTGTACGATGTGGTGGTGGTTGCCGACAACTGCAGCGATGAGACGGCCGAGGTGGCCTCGCAGCCCGGGGTCACGGTGCTCGAACGCCGCGATCCCAAGCGGCGAGGAAAGGGGTATGCGGTGAGGTACGCGCTTCGCGAGCTCGGGTTCATCAATGAGGCCGCGGGGAATGCGGCGGGCGATGCGGTGGTGGTGTTTGATGCCGACAATCTGGTTGAACCCGACTTCCTGTCGGTCATGAACGGGCGGCTGCAGGCGGGAGAACACCTGATCCAGTGCTACGTGGACAGCAAGAACCCGGCCGATACCTGGATCTCCGGCGCGTGCAGCATAATGTTCTGGCTCAACAACCGATTCACACTCCTGGCCCGGGAGAACCTGGGTCTCAGTGCGGTGTTCATGGGAACCGGGATGTGCATATCACGGCAGGCCCTGATGGAGGTCGGCTGGGACACGCACACTCTTACCGAGGACCTGGAGTACTCCGTACAGGCCGTCCTCGCCGGATACAGGACCCGATACACTCACGATACCTGTATCTATGACGAGAAGCCGCTGACCTTCGCCGTGTCCTGCCGCCAGCGGCTCCGCTGGGCGCGGGGGCAGATCAGCGTGATGTTTCACTACGCACCGCGGCTGATCGCCGAGGGGTTCCGCCGCCCCTGCATAGTGCGGCTGGAGGCCGGGCTGCGGCTGGCCCAGATACTGGTGCTTCTCGCCGCCCCGCCGACCATGTACCTGTACTACGGGGTCCTCGGTGCGGGTGGATTCGCCGCGGCTGTGGTGAAGAACATCCCCCTCCTGCCCCTGATCATGGGTTACTTCCCCTATGTCTTCGTGGGGCTCCTGTTCGTCCTGGATGAGCCCCCCACCCGGGTATTGAAGTATCTCCCGTTCTATCCCCTGTTCACCCTCAGCTGGCTGATCCTTCTGTTGCTGGGGTTATTCACTCACCGGCAGCGCAGGTGGATGCACACCCAACATACGCGGGGGGTGGAGCTCTCCGGGTTGGAGGAGACGGGTGAGGATCTGGCCTATCCCGACGCTCATCTGGCGCGGGTGTCGGTGGAGGAGGGAAGCGCGGCCGCCGCAGCCCTCCTGTCCATGAACGAGTGGCTGTAGGTGCCATCGGCCTCGTTGGCATCTGCAAGTCCGTCGCGGCACCGACCCAGGGGGACCATTTCGTCGCCGGCCCGGGTCAGATCGGGTCGTTCCGCAAGTTCGACCTGGGCCCGGCAGAGACAGGCGATCGATGACATGACCGTGACCATGGAGCTGGAGGGCATGGATCCGGACTTCCTGGCCAAGATGCTCACAACGTGGATCCTTGAGCCCGGTTCCTGTGAGACGGGTGACTTCGCCGGCACCGGCCCCTTCATGATCGCCGAGTTCGCCGAGGACGAGCGCCTGACCCTGAATCGGTTCGACGACTACTGGGGTGGCAAGCCCAAGCTGGACCAGGTGGTCTTCCGCGGCATTCCCGATCCTGACACCCAGATACTCGAACTCGAGACCGGGGGCATTGACATAGCACTCTTCGCACCCCCCAAGGAGGGACAACGTCTCGAGGGTCTCGGGTTCAACGTCATGGAGTTCGGCCGCGTGAACTGGGCCCGGGTGGTCTTCAACATGACTACCGTCACCGACCTGGACGTTCGCAGGGCCATCTGCTATGCCATCGACCGGCAGGCTCTGATTGACGTGGCCTACGCCGGATACGGCGTGGTCATGGATCAGCTGGCAGTTCCCGGTTCCTGGGCGCACGATGAATCTGCTCCCAGCTACTACTATGATCCGGACGAGGCCAAGGCCGTCCTCGACGAGGCCGGTTACGTTGATACGGACGAGGACGGCATTCGCGAGATCAACGGAGAGCCCATCAACCTGCACCTGCCGGTGCGCGGTGATGATGA
>JAWOBW010000015.1:0-5395 GCA_046484105.1 Bacillota bacterium | reverse complement strand
CCACCCTCCGTACAACCTGGCCACAGCCAGTACCATGCCAAAGACGAAACCGATTAGCAAACCACCCGAGAACAACCTGATAGTGACCAGGAGTCCTCGAAGTAGCATCGGTAAAGACTCATAGATGGTCTGCAACTGCTACACCCACTTAGGACTGTCCCACAAACGCACTATCTTCCCCATGTCTGATTCCAGCGCCCGCCTGTATATCCGTTCTCCTATCATTACATCCTGACAGCCGAGACCTCTCGAGAAATGCATTATTCGCTGCCCCTCATCAGTACGCCCCGGAGTGTTGCCGGCGACCACATCACTGAGTATGACAACGTCGTCTCTCGTGAGCCTGCCTTCCTCGTAGTGTTCCTGGAATGAGGAACCGGACTTGGTGATCATCTGGTCCCAGTCGTCGACGGAGATCACGTCCACATCCAGCACTGTCTGCCTGGGAAATTCGTTCTTTGACAGCTGCACCAGCAGCGTGTGCCTGTCCAGCCACTCCTCTTGCACGATGGGCCTGTGGGCCGTTGTGGCCGTTATGGCAACATCGGCGCCGCGAATGGCTTCCTCACCGGAGTCGGTCACCACTACGGGAAGGCTGGGAAACTCTTCTGCCAGCGCACTGGCCTTGTCGCGCAGGAGATCGTACAGCCGGATTTCGTGGTAGTCAAAGTCGAGTTCATTGAGGGCCATGAGCAGTGTGCGCCCTATCACACCCGCACCCAGCACGGCAAAGTCTTCAGACGAGGGATTCGCGAGATACTTCACCGCGACGCCCGCATTGGCCGCCGTGCGCATGGCGGTGATCAGGGTTGCATCCATGACGGCGACAGGCAGGACGGTGTCGGGATCACTCAATACCAGGATATCAATGCCCATCGGAATACCCCTGCCGACATTCTTGCCATGCTCACAGGCCCACTTGACTCCCGCACGACGGATATTCCCTCCCACATAGGTGGGCATGCTGTTGAAGAACCTCCAGCCCTGTGGATCATCGTCCGAAGGAACCTGTATCGAGGTCTTAGCCGGATTGAGGACGTGACCATTGCTCAGGAGCGTGAGCACCTCTTCAATGTCCGCGATAGTCTCTTTCATGTTCAGTACTCCGGCGTCAATGACATCTTCCTGCTGCAGAAAGCGAATTGTGGCATCTGGCATATCAATTCCTCCAACCCGCGTAGTGATCCGGCATGCAGTTTGCGGCTACCTACACACCCGTCGAATCAGTCCGAGTATATCCATTTCTCTTCCAGTGCCTCGATGAATCCCTCTTCTTTCAGTTCCGCGAGAACGTCATTGAGAGCGTCCCGCAGCTCATGTTCACCCTTCGCCACCATGATCCTCGTCCCGCCATAAACCGGGTTGAGATCATACTCGAAACGCACCTCAACCTCTGGCATTTCCTTTGCGTAGTCGCGTGCAACCGGGCCGTCGGCAATGAATATGTCGATTCGTTCGGCTATGACGTCCATGATGCCCTGGTCTGCCTTTTCGTAGCGGAGAACATCATCGTCAGACATTTCGCCCTCATCGACAAGATTGTCCATGAGCCACTTCTCATGGGAGGTTCCGGTCTGCACTCCCACCTTGTAGTCAGCCATTTCTTCCGGCGCCGACAGCTGTACATCAGAACCGACCTTCATGAGAAAGCCGTGCCCACTTGAGTAGTAGATGTCGGTGTAGTCTACCTGCTCTCTGCGTTCAGGCGTTGCGCTCATGGATGCAATCAGGCAGTCAACTCGTCCCTGCTGCACGGTGGCTATCAGTGTGTCAAAGCCCATGTCTCTGATCTCAATATCCAGGTCCATTCGGTCGGCAATCTCCTTGATGATCTCCATGTCAAAGCCGTCAAACTCTCCTGCGTCATTCACAAACTCGAAGGGAGGATAGTCAGCAGAAGTACCGACGATCAGTTTGCCTCTGTCCATGACCTTGTCGTAGGCCGTCTCTTCACCAGAACAGCCGGCGAGTATCACTGCCATCACCAGGACACCTACCAATATGATGAGTGACATCTTCCGCAAGTGCTGTAGCAAGGGTCTGTCTCCTTTCCTGTGGTTCACGATGGCGTCAATCGATCAGCTTACGGATACTAGTGTAACCTTTCAACAATCTCCACGTCATCAGCTGCGAAGAACTGACCCAGGCAATTCTTGATCGGATGGTGCTGAATCGGGCAAGAGGCACGGTCACCCGCAACCCATGAGTGAGAACCTGGCCCCCCACTCGATCCAGCAGTGTGGCCCCTCAGTCCACGATATCCCAGTTTATGATGTCCCAGGTCACGAAGTTGGTGTCGCCTCCCGGACGGTTTCGCGGTACGGGTTCAAATCCACCCGGCAGCTGCACGCGGTCTGTGTTAATGGCAACCACATCCTGCTGCACGACAACCGGCAGGTATGGCAACCGGTCAGTCGCGATTTCCGTGATCTGATGGTATAGATCCGTGCGCGCATCTGGATCGGTGGTCATGGCTACTTCCTTCAATAGATCCGTCAGTTCCCAGTCCTCGTAGAAGCAGGAGTTAAACCCGTTCGGGGGCATGGCATCGGCGCCCATGTATATGATGGCCGTATCGGGCAGCAGGCTCATGGTGCCGAAGCCTACTATCGCCAGGTCGTAATTCCCCGCGTCTATCTCGTCGAGGGCCGTTCCGCCCTCCATCTTCACGATCTCGGTCTCTATGCCGACATCCTGCAGGTTCTGCTGAAGAATCAGCACAGCTCGCTCACGCTCGGGATTGCCCGTTGCAAGGACGATCTTGTAGGTGACACTGCCGTCCCAGCCGGCTTCCTCCAGCAGCTGCATTGCCCTGTCCGGATCATAGGAATAGGTGGTGATGTTCGGACTCAGAGTCCAGGGTGTATCGAATGCATTGTGCACGACCCTGGCCATTCCCATGTACGCTCCCTCTGCCATGGTCTCGCGATCCATAGCGTGCATGATCGCCTTGCGAACCCTCACGTCGCCCAGAAACGGTGACCTGTTGTTGACCATGAGATTGCTGACGGTGCTCTCTGCGCGGAAGAGCTTAACTCCATCCATCGCCTCGAAGTTGGGCAGCTCACTCGATTCAACCCGCACCACATCGATGTCGCCAGCCTCGAAAGCTGCCTGGAGAGCCTGCCAATTGCCCAATCGAATGTAGATCTCATCGATGTTGGGCTCACCCAGGAAGAAGTCCGGAAACTTCTCCAGGTGTATGAACTGGTCCGACCGGTACTGCACAAGTCTGTAGGGACCGGCGCCAATGGGCTCCTGCCAGAAGCGGTGATTGGGCAGGTCCTCCCACGGAACGGAGCCCAGAATGTGCTCCGGCACGATGTTCATAAACAGGGTCAGCTGCGCTACGAACGCCGCCTCGATTTCTTCGAGTGTCACCTGGAGGGTCTTGTCGTCGATGATCTCGATGCCACTTATGGAGTCTGCCTGTCCCTCATGGTACTCCTGAACACCTTCTACCTTGTCGATGCGGCTGAACCAGACAGAACCGGAGTTCGGATTCGCGGCCAATTCAAAGGTGTAGGCCACATCCCTGGCGGTAACGGGCTCACCGTCGTGCCATACGGCATCCGGGTGAATGTTGAAGGTATACACCAGACCGTCGTCCGAGATGGTCCAGTCCGCCAGGTAGGGATCTACCTCCCCGTCGGGCCTGAATTGGGCCAGGCGCGCGTACACGTGATAGACGGCTTCTGCGTCGTACGTGTAATCCGAAAGAAAGGTGTTCAGGTTCTTGGGTGGAGCACTCTGACCGATGTACAGGGTCTTCTTCTCGGTTTCGTCTCCAGGTTCGGTCTCCACGGCTTCGCTTGGTCCCTCCTGGTCTCCGGGGTCTTCCTCAGGTTCCGCGACACCGCCACAGCCACCGAACATGAACACTAGCAACACTGCCAAGAGCAATGCGCTCATTCTTCTAATGTGCATTGTCTTCTCCTCTCGTTTCCAATGCGCGCTTCCTATGGCTTACTTCGGACGCTACCTGCCTATCTTGTGCACCCCCATTTCCATCAATAGCATCAAGAGTCATCACTGTCTGTTAGCTGCTCATTGAACCAAGCCGTAATCCACTGCAGACGCTGAACACGCTGCGTGAGATTTCCGCTTCTGGGAAGCTCGTGCGAGGCGCCGGGGAACAGCAGCAATTCGACGGCGCTACCCAGTCTCTTCAGGGCGGTGTAGAACTGCTCCGCCTGCTCGATTGGGCAGCACTGGTCATCTGTCGGGTGAATCAGCAGCAATGGTGTCTTCACTCTGTCCGCATGGGTCAATGGAGAGCGCATCAGTGCATGCATGATTCCATCCCACTCCCAGGCATCGCCAGAAGGTGACTCCCAGAGAGAATACTGGATGTCTGTCCCCAGCAAACTGTGAAGGTTTGATACACTGCGGTCAGCAATGGCAGCTTTGAAGCGAGGCGTCTGGGTGATGATCCAGTTGGTCATGTATCCGCCGTAGCTGCCACCGGTGACACCTAGCCGGTTCTCGTCCACAAATCCCAGGGTGAGAAGGCAATCCACCCCACTCATCAGGTCATGATAATCAAGATTCCCCCAGTCATCATAGATTGCCCCCGCAAAGGCCTGGCCATATCCGTGACTTCCGCGCGGGTTCGGGCAGAACACCACGTAACCCTCTGCCGCCAACATCTGCATTTCAAAGAAGAACACGGCCCCATAGTGACGGTAAGGGCCTCCATGAATCGACAGGATGGCCGGGTAGTCCCGGGATTCGTCGAAGCCGGGAGGCTTCAGAATCCAACCCTCAATGCCCGTTCCATCGTAGCTGTTCCAACTCAGCCGTTCACCGGTGCTCAATTCCAAGCCAGAGAGCCAGTCATCGTTGACGGCAGTGAGACGCTCACCCCGCGGCAGCAGCCACAGATCCCCGGGCAAGTCAAACGAACTGACTACCGCCACGAAGAGGTCTTCTCCCGGACAGTAGTCAAAGCTGTGGACAGCACGATCACCCTCGATGCCATCGTTCATTCGGTGCACCGGGCCCCCGTCGAGGGCAACCCGCCTCAGGGTCAGGTCTCCCCCCTCAGAGGCCAGGAAATGCAGGTTCCGGCTGTCGGCAGACCACACCGCCCTCTGAGACACGCGGTTCCTCATGACATCTGAGACGAGGCGATCATTGCCAACGAACCCGTCGAAGCCCGCGGTGATCTCGACGGGCTCCCCGCCAGTCGCGGGCACCACCCACAGGCCAAAGGAAGCCGACGGGTTATACGGGTCCACCGAAGTCGCCCGGAAGGCAATGTGTCTGCCATCCGGCGACCACGACAGGTCCTGGATGCCAACCGCCTCACATACAGCCCCCGGCGATCCCCCCTTAACTGACAACATCCTGATCCTTCGTTTCCAACTGAAATCGGGATCCTCTGTCCCAGGTT
>JAWOBW010000268.1:0-3756 GCA_046484105.1 Bacillota bacterium | reverse complement strand
CCATACTTCAGCGGTGACTTCATGTTCAAGACGCCGTTTGTGGATGTCTGGCTGTCCGAATAGGATTCAATGCCTGGATGGGGCTGGGGCGCGGCGAAGTGAATCCTCGCCGCAGCCCCAGTCCCATCCAGGCATTGAATCCTATTCGGACAGCCAGACATCCACAAACGGCGTCTTGAACATGAAGTCACCGCTGAAGTATGGTTTGAGGTCCTGAACGTTGTCCCTGTAGGCGAGCACGCGCTCATCGTGATATATAAACACACCGGGGACGTCCTCCACCAGGATCTCCTGAACCTCTCGGTAGATGTCGGTGCGCTTGTCTATGTCGGCCTCGACGCGCCCCCTGTCCAGAAGCTCATCCACCCGGGCATTGTTGTAGCCGAACATGTTGAACTGCTCAGAGGAGGAATGGAAGGTATTGTAAAGGAGAGAATCCGGTTCGACGTTCGTGGTCCACCCCACCCTCAACATGTCGTAGTCCTGAGTGGTCAGCCGCTCGAGGAAGGTCCCCCACTCCAGGCTCTGAATGTCTATCTCGATGTCCAGCTCCGTCAGCATGCGCTGGATCAGAGGAGCCTCGCGGTGAATCTCCTCTCCCTCGGAAACCATGAGAGTGGCCTCGAAACCGTCAGGATGGTTGGATTCGGCCAGATACTCCCTCGCCCGGTCCAGATCGAAGTTCCGACCCTCAAAGTCCGGATCGTAGGCCCAGCTGGTGGGAGGAATGGGGCCCTGGGCTGGGATCGAGGTTCCCGGATACACGGTGTCGATGATGCGCTGCTTGTCTATGGCATGAGCTATGGCCTTGCGAACATTGGGATCATCGAAAGGCTCCCTCTCGGTGTTCATGGCCAGAACCCGCCAGTTGGTCCCCGTGACGGTGGCAACCTCTATGCCGGGTTCCTCCGCCAGACGATCCAACTCCTCACCCGGAACCTCACCCATGACATGTATCCCGCCTGTCTCCAGCTCGACGATCCTCGTGCTCACTTCCGGAATCGGACGGAAGGTCAGTCCGTCCAGACTCGGCCGCCCTCCCCAGTAGTCATCGAAGGCCTCCAGCTCAGTGTAGTCATCCACGCGGTATTCGACGAAGGCAAACGGCCCCGTACCTATGGGCGCGCTGGCGAATTCAGCGTCGCCAACCTCCTCAACATAATGTTTGGGCACGACGTGACCGGACAGAAGGTCCGTCATGAACACCATGTTCGGTTCCTGCAGCACCACCTCGAGGGTGTAATCATCCACCACGGTCATTTCCTCAATGACCGCGAAGTCGGCGCGGCGCGGCGAACCGTAGTCCTCATCCTTGAGCCGGTCCAGAGTAAACTTCACGTCTTCCGCCGTCATCTCGGTGCCGTCGTGAAACTTGACCCCCTCGCGGAGATTGAAAACCCACACGGCACCACCTTCCTGTATGTCCCAGTCCTCGGCGAGTCCAGGTCCGAATTCCCCGTCGAAGTCCATAGTGAGCAACGTCTCGAAGATCTGCGAGATGACCCTGCCACTGTACAGATCGGTGTACTGGCCGGGATCGAGAGTGTCAACGTCCGCGTTGTTACCGACGATAATCTCCCCTCCAGCCCTCGCCTCTCCCCCTGGTTCTGGCTCGCCCTCCTCGCCAGCCGGAGAACAACCCCATGCCGCGACCGCCATGACAAGCGTCATTGTCAGAATCAGTGCCATCTTGCTACTGTCAGCTGACATCTTCCGGACTCCTTCCCTAATCTGCTGACGCAGGCTCCGCCGCGCGTGAGGCTGCAGTGCTCAGCAATGCGACCGGACGTCTTCGTGCGGGTGCGTCAGTGTGCGGCGGTGGTATCGGACAGGCGAACGGGTTGTGGATGCATTAGAATGCACTGAACCCGCTGTGAGGACGAAGCTCTGCCCCTTCAGACAGCTGCAATCTCAACTTTCGCGAGAATGAATGCAAATCGGTGATGAGACTTCAATTGGAAGCTGAATCACTCGATTCCGAAACCAGACATTGCAGCCCCGCCGCGAGGCTTTCGGTCATGTTAGCAGGACTGACAGTTACTCGTCAAGTGCCGACGAATCTGGGCCGTTTGCGCCATGCCCCTGTGGTTTGCAAGTAGAAGCTGCAATGGCATCGGTGCATGGTTCATACTTCCGGTTCATATCAGTTACGCCCGGACACACGCAGGCGGCTGTCTGCGATCCCGGGAGAAGGGCTCAACCTGCTGAAGACATGCCGGGAGGTGCAGCGCACGGCAGAATGATGCACCCCACACGCCCTCCAGGCTGCCGTCTCACCGTTGCGGCGGAGCTGCCTATACATGGTACGTGGAGAGGTAAGGACACTCCATTCAGCGCTCGGTGAGGCCGGCTCCGTAGTCTTCTGCCGCACTCATTCTTCCTGCATCCATCATCACGACAACGGCATAATCATCCGAACCGAAAAGGAAGAGAAGTCCGATGCTCTGTCTAATGCAGTCACAGGCAGACCCCTGCATGTGCAGTGCCTCTCCCTTCCGAGGCATGGTAGGCTCCCCTCGTATCGACGGCCAACCGGCTCACGGGCGGGATCGCGGCACGAGAGATTCTCAGGCGTCTCGTTCAGCTCGGTCACCCCTGACAGCACCACTTTCTGAAGCCGGCCGCAGGGTAGACGCGAGGGCAATCCTTGACCGGGTCAGGGAGTCGCTGTATCATCAGCTGGAAGACGTACCGAGGAGGTCCACCATGAACTCCCAGGAATCAGCAGATCCCTCTCGCTACTTCGCCGGCGCCGCCGACGACTACGACGACTGGTACCGCACCGCGCGCGGGGCCTTCATCGACGAGATTGAGACCGAGCTGGCCTTCAGGCTCCTCACTCCCCGATCGGGATGGAGAGTCCTCGACGCCGGCTGCGGTACGGGCAACTTCAGCTTCAAGCTGGCGGAGCGCGGCTGCACCGTAACCGGGGTGGACGTCTCCGCGGACATGCTGCAGCGGGCCCTGGCCAGGGCCGCAGGCGGGGACCTCCCCGTTCGCTTTTGCCAGATGGACATCGGCGACCTCGAGTTTCCCGACGCCACCTTCGACGCCATCTACTCCATGGCCGCCTTCGAATTCATCCGGGACCGACCCGCCGCCTTTCGGGAGCTGTGGCGGGTGCTGAAACCGGGAGGAAGACTCATGATCGGCACCATCGCCGATGACAGCCCGTGGGGTGCGAGCTACCGGCGGGCGGCGGAGACAGATCCCTCCTCCGTGTTCGCCTTCGCCGACTTCGCCACCCGGGACGAGATGGAAAGCATCGAGCCCGATCACCTGGCCGGCAGCGGCGAGTGCCTGTTCATTCCACCCGACGCCCCGGAGGAGGCCTTCACCCGGAAGCGGGAGGGGGAACTGGCCGGCAGCTGCCGGGGAGGCTTCTTCTGCGTCACCTGGGAGCGCCCCCCGGAGCGGCTGGCCTGCCAGCTGTCCCTCTATCCGCTGTCCGGGACCGCATCCACCGGGGAGACGGTGGACGGCGTGGTCGACGAGATCCTCGCCTACCATCCGGACGCCGAGGTCAACGCCATGTCCACGATCCTGACCTCCGACCCGGAGGGCATCGGCCGGCTCCTCGCCGGAATCAGCCGCTCCCTCATCAGTCGAGACCTGCCCTTCAGCCTGGTGTGCACCCTGTCCAACCGCTGCGGCCTGCCCCGGGGCGACTGTCGTGAGGAATGAGGCGACCAGGGCCACAGTCATTGCCGCGGGAGGAGGCACCTCCTCCCGCGACCGTCACCGCTACATACTCGC
>JAWOBW010000190.1:0-2909 GCA_046484105.1 Bacillota bacterium | reverse complement strand
TGAAATAATACCCCTTGATTCAGAGGCTTCCTATTTTCTGCATAAAGTACCTGTATTAACAGCTGAAAAAACAGTAGGCTCTGATGAAGTCATGGAAAAAGTGCCGGAAGCCCTTAAAGAATACAAGATAGTAATGTTAAGGGGACATGGCAGTTTCGCCATCGGTCAGATGCTGGAAGAGGCCTACCAGTGGACCTCAACCCTGTAGAAGCTCAATTAATTAATACAGTCAAAAGCGCGGGTATTAATGTTACCATGACGCTGCCGGGCAAGTCGGAGACGACGCCCGGAGCGGCCGCGTGATTCTCCGGGAGGGGAGTGATGCTTTTGCAGTGGGACAGTCCCGCAACTTTCTCCGTCGTCGCGGCGGATGTCGATGCCCGGCAGTGGGGAGTGGCAGTGCAGTCAGAGCTGCTTGCCGTCGGTTGGGTGGTGCCCTGGGCCTACTGGGACGTGGGGGCAGTGGCCACCGGGGCGTCGGTCAACCCGGCCTTCGGGCCGCGGGGGCTGACGCTCATGCGGGATGGCCTGAACGCCGAGCAGGCCCTCCAGTCCCTCCTCCGGTCGGATGCGTCACCGGAGATCAGGCAGGTCGGTCTGGTGGATCGACAGGGCCTGGCCGCCGCCCACACCGGGGATGGGTGCGGCGCCGCGTGTGGGGACCTGGTGGGCGACGGCTACTGCTGCCAGGGCAGTTGCCTCCAGCGTCCGGAGGTATTACGGGAGATGGCAGACTGCTTCGAGGGAGCAGGGGGGCAGCTGGCCGACAGGTTGATGGATGCCCTGGTCGCCGGACGGGAGGTCGGACGCGGCCGCCGGGAGCAGCGGTCGGCGGCACTGTATGTGGTAGCTGAGCATGAGGGCTACGGCGGCCTGGACCACCGGTACGTAGACCTGCGAATCGATGACGCCGATGAACCGGCCGAGGCATTGAGTGAGCTTCTCTTCAAGTTCAAGGTCAGTTTTCACAAGACGGGTCGGGGTGACATCGTCCCCTGGACGTTCGAGCGGCGGCGGCAACTGCTGTCAGCGCCGGCGCTCGAGCCCTACCTGGAGCGAATGGAGGTACAACCGAGGCGCCAGCTTCAGGCCGCCCTGAGCCGCCTTGCCCGCGACCGGGGCGTGCACAACCCGGAGCTGGACGCCGGCATTGACGGGAGGCTCTGGCGGCTTCTGGGTTGAAGTCGCCGGAGCACGTCGGAATGAGGGAGGAGAGCGTTGACATATAAGCTACTGGCCCTGGATCTCGATGATACGCTTCTGGGGCCGGATCGCAGAGTTGGAGACAGGGCCAAGGAGGTAGTGCGCCTGGCCCAGGATCGGGGAGCGGTGGTGGTTCTGGCCACGGGACGTCCGTATTCGTCGGCCCGACTCTTCGCCGGGCGCCTGGGAATCTCGGGGCCGGTGATCGGCAACGGCGGGGCGGTGGTGCGGGACGGAGAGGGCCGAAAGCTGAGGGAGCTGTTCCTCGACGGTGAGCTGTGTGCGGAGGTGGTCGGGGGCGCCGACCGGTGCGGGGCCATTGTATACGCCTACAACAGCTGCCGCGTGTGGACCAATCGTCCTCACCCGGCCACCGACCGGTATGCGCAGATTCTGGACGTGCCCATAGAGGTGGACGAGGCTTTCCGACGGAGCATAGTGCGGGGGGACGCGGGCGTCAATGCCCTTGCTCTCAGGGTCGACGACAGCTGCGCTGCCGAGGTAGAGGGGGAGTTGAGGAGGCGTCTCGGAGACCGGGCCCTGGTGATTCACCCCCTATCCACACTGATCGAAATACTGCCTCCCGGGGGCGCCAAGGGAGATGCGCTGGATGTCGTCTGCTCCCACCTGGGCCTGGCGCTGAGCAGCTGCGTCGCCGTGGGGGACAGCCGGGGCGACATTGACATGCTGCGGGCCGCCGGCCTGGGAGTCCTGGTGGCCAATGCCCATCCTGACCTGCACCCCGAGGCGGATCTGGTCACGACCGGTCCGTTCGTCGAAGGGGTGCTGGAGGTGGTGGAGAGATTCTTCCCTGGACGTGAGATCTGACGGCCGTGATGGGAGGCAGCGGTGTGGACTGCAGCGATCACGTAAATGCCTACTACACCGTGGCCCGGCGGGGAAGGGCGATGATCAGGCGGCGGCGTTCCCAGTTCATCGGGACGGCGCTGCCGCTGAACGACTCTGACGAGGCGGAGCGGGTGATGGATGAACTGGCCGCCGAGTTCCCCCGGGCCAATCACCACGCCTACGCGTACCGGTTGGGCCGCAGGGTTCCCTCGGTCCGCTACTCCGACGCGGGTGAACCCTCGGGAACCGCTGGAATGCCCCTGCTGCAGCTGCTGGAGGGTAGAGAGCTGACCGACTGCCTGGTCGCGGTGTCGCGCATCTTCGGGGGAACCTTGCTGGGAACCGGGGGACTGGCGCGCGCCTACTCCGATGCCGGCCGCGAGGCGATCGAGATGGCGGGAATCGAGAGGCGGGTGCTGCACCGGGTGTTCCGTCTCAGCGTGCCGTATGCCCTCTGGGGCCAGGTGGAGCACCACGTCCGCAGTTCCGGCTACGGCGGGCTGAAGATGCAGTACGGTGCCGAAGTGGAGCTGGAACTGGCCGTCCCCGAGGAGGAAGAGCCGGCCTTTCGCACCTGGGTGGCCGAGGTCAGCGGCGGCTCGATTGACGTCGTCGCGGCCGGAGTGCGGTACGTGGCGAAGGGAGACTGAACGGCCGCATTCCCGAATGATAGGCCCATAGGTGCCGGACCCGGCTGACGAAGTGGAGCTGGAAAAGGACTGGTCCGGGGTTGTCAATTGCAGAAATCATGCCCAGGCGGGTCTTCTTGTCCAGCAGTGACGGTTTTGTTGGCCAGCCGAGCGTGAGTTGCGCCGGTCGCAGTTCTTGTCGCAAGAAACAAAACCGGTTACAGTTGC
>JAWOBW010000189.1:0-12263 GCA_046484105.1 Bacillota bacterium | reverse complement strand
ATTATATAATTATTGGAGTTTGGCTTACAACGATAATTATATCCATTATTATATAATTTCCACTTTCGTAAGAATCTTGGGTTTCTAGGACAGTACCATTGATTTTAGATATACTTGAATCTACATCGGTTGTATTGATCAATCTTATAGTTGCATTGGTGATATCATCAGCTAATTCAAAAGAATTTCCTCCCACCCGATCACAGAGCGGCATACTGCCCGTCCGTCAATCATCCTTCAGCCTCCAGCGATTGGCGGGAGACGCTGACGTGAAGATCGGGGGCGGGACCATCCGCGAAAGGTTCCGCTCGCAGCAGCACCACGGTGCGTTCACCACCCTCGCTCGGGAAGTCGCTCCGGTAGTGGCAACCCCGGCTCTCCTCGCGTGTCAGGGCGGCGAGCGCGATCATTGAGGCCGCCGCCGTGAGGGCGTGGTGTTCGAAGGAGCGACCATCCTCATTGCGGGTACCCGAACCGAGCCTTGCCAGGGCCAGGGTCAATCCGCAGCCGTCCCGTAGGGGACCGAGGTGTTCGCCGACCAGGTCTCGCAGTTCCCGGAGTGATGGGTACGGGTCTCCCTCATCCCGCACCTTATCGAAGGTGATCCGACCCGGTCGAATGAAGCCGGAGGCAGGCGGGCGTTCCGATCCATGTCCCGCGGCGGGCGCCGCAGCTTCCCCCGCGCGGATTCCGAAGACGGCCAGCTCCGTCAGGGCGTTGCCGCCCACGCGGTTTGCCCCGTGAACACCGCCGGTCACCTCTCCGCATGCGTACAGACCCGGGACGGCAGTGGCTCCATGTGAGTCTATGACCACACCCCCGGACATGAAATGCTGTATGGGCGCCACCTCGACCGGGCGCCACGGATCCTCGTGTCTTCCCCCCAGCAGCCGGGCGACGTGTGCCAGGTACCTGTCCTCGCGCAGGCTCGGGGGAATGTCCTCGAGGTGCAGGGTCACACTCCCCGTGTTCCGCCGACGCAGGGCGATGGCTCTGGACAGTCGATCGCGTTCGAGAAGGTTGGCCTCTCTCCCGCTGGATATGCCCCATTCCCTGAACAGGGCCGGCAGGAATTCCTCGCCTGCCCCGTCGACCAGCCTGGCGTGATCGAGTATGTTTGCTCCTATGAACCAGGTGGTTCCGCTCCCAGGGCCAGATCCCAGGGGATAGAACTGCACGAATTCCATGTCCCGCAATACAGCCCCCGCGCAGAGGGAGAGCAGGTAGCCGTCGCCGGTGGTACCCGACGGATTGTCAGTTCTGGAGTAGAGCCAGCCGGCTCCCCCGGTGGCCATGATGGTGGACCGGGCAAGAAAGCGGATTCGGCTCCCGTCTCGTCCCGGGCCTTCGGCCCCGTGCACCGGCCCGGCAAATTCCTCCTGGAGGAGACGCTCGACCCGCACGGGGTGGTGCATGGTCACGCCGATCTCCCGGCAATGCCGCAGCAGGGGAAGGGTCAGTCCGGTGCCGCCGGTCAGGGGATTGCCTTGCTCCGATCGCACTGAGGCCCCTCCGTGCCTGAATCTCAGGTTCACTCCCCAGCTCCGCAGCCGGTTGAGAGCCGAGGCGCCTTCTGCGGAGAGGACGTCGACAAGCTCCGGGTTGTTGATGCCACAGCCGGTGCGAACGGTCATCTGCCGGTGCTGATCCGCTGACACCCCCTCGAGAGCCGCAGTGAAGCCCCCTCCGGCGTAGGCCGTGCAGGAGGCGAGGCCGGGGGGCTTTTTGCTCACCAGGTTGACCGACATGCCGGCATCGACAGCGGCACAGGCGGCTATTAGAGCCGCACCTCCTCCTCCGATCACCAGCACATCTGAGGTGTGGGTGGTAATCTCGTCCATGCTGCCTCTCCTTTCTGGCCGTCTCAATGAGCAGTGCCCGTCACGGGGATCACAGGAGGTTGGAACCCACAGGCTGCACTGTCCAACTGGATCGGCGTATCTCATCTGGTCGGCGCCGCAGCTACAGAAGCCTGCCGCGCTGTGAGAATTGAAGAGTGGTCATCTCTATCGCTGAGGTTTCTGCGTCGGATAGCCCCGACTCTGCCGCCTCGACCTCGGCGACGGAGGGGCGGGTCTTGGGGTGTCTCGGAACGAAAATGCTGCAGCAGTCCTCGTGTGGCAGAATGGAGGTCTCATAAGTCCCTATGTCGCGGGCGCGGTCAACAATCTCATCTTTATCCATACCCAGGAGAGGGCGGAGCACGAGGATCGGCGAGGCGGCATCAATAGCGATCATGTTCTCCAGGGTCTGGCTTGCCACCTGTCCGAGACTCTCTCCGGTCACCAGAGCGGATATGTTCCGGCCCTCTGCCAGTGCAGCGGCTATCCGTAGCATGGATCGACGCATGATGGTGAGGATGAGGCGTTCGGGGCAGGAAGCGGTGATCTGGTTCTGAACGTCGGTGAAGCGGCACAGGTGGAGGGTGATCCCGTCGTTGTACGGGGCGAGCAGTGAGGCCAGCTCTTCCACCTTCTTCTGTGCACGGGGGCCGGTGAAGGGCGGGGTGTGGAAGTGAATGGCCTCTAGCTTGAGACCTCGCTTCATCATGTACCAGGCGGCGACCGGACTGTCGATCCCCCCGGACAGAAGGACGATTGCCCGGCCGGAGGTGCCCACGGGCAGGCCACCGCACCCGGGGATCACCCGCCCGGTGACAAAGGCATTTTCGCGCCGGATCTCCACCTGTATGCGCAGGTCTGGGTTGTGCACGTCTACCGATGCGCCGTCGAGGTTTCTCAGGACGTGGGCACCCAACCAGCGGTTGATCTCCGGAGAGGTCCGGTGGAAGCTCTTGTTAGATCGCCGGGCGTCGATCTTGAAAGTGAAGGGTGCACACTCCGCCCCGTGCTGACCGCCCCGGGCGACTTCAAGGGTCGCCGCGGCAATGCGTTCGTCGTCGAGAGATGTACGCACGACCGGGCTGACGGAGACGATCCCAAGAACCTTGCGGAGGCGGTCCATCGCGGTTTCCTGGTCCCCGTCCACCTCCACGAGAATCCGGCCCGAGGTCCGCGTCACTTCTGGCCTGAGGTCCTCCAGTGCCCGCCGGATGTTGCGGACCAGACTGCGCTCAAACGAGCCCCGGTTCTGTCCTTTCAGGCCGATCTCCCCGTATCGAACCAGTATCATTCTGCCCTGGTCATCGTTCATTTCAACGTCCTCCCCTCCCCATTCGACTGCTGATCCTGCGAAGGGCCGGGACCGTCTGCTCCAGAACCGACAGCAGCGAGTTGATCTCCTGTCGGGTATTGAAGGGGCAGAGGCTGATCCGTATTGCCGACTGGGCGCGTTCATCGCCTATGGGCATGGCATCGACAGCGGTGCGTTCGTCTGCCCTCCTCGACGAGCAGGCGGAGCCGGTAGAGACGAATATCCCGCGTTCCTCCAGAGCGTGCACGAGAGTCTCACCCCTGATTCCGGGAAAGGAGATGTTGAGTATGTGAGGTGCTGCCTTCTCCTCGGAGGCGTCCGGAGGAGGACCGTTGACGTGCGAGTCGGGTATGGTCTTCAGTATCTGTTCCCCCAGGTAGCGGCGAAGATGGCGCAGGCGAGCGTAGGCGGCCGAACCCTCGTTCCGCAGCCACCGGGCGGCTTCCGCCATGCCCAGGATCCCCGGTGTGTTCTCCGTTCCCGATCGCAGTCCACGTTCCTGCCCGCCGCCCGTGATCAGTGGAGGCAGATCGAGCCCTATCCTCACATAGAGAGCTCCCACGCCCCTGGGGCCGTGAAACTTGTGTGCGGAGAGGGATAGGGAGTCAATGCCGAGATCAGACCAGCGGAGGTCCAGTTTTCCCACTGCCTGCACGGCATCGGTGTGAAAGACGGGGCGAGGCGAAGCTGATCTCGCCAGAATCTGCCCGACTTCTGCCAGCGGCTGAACCGAACCAACCTCGTTGTTGACCGCCATTACTGAGCACAGCACGGTGTCGCTGCGCAGGCTCCGGTCGACATCTCGTGGATCAATGTGTCCCCACTCATCAACTGGCAGGTAGGTGACCTCGGTGCCCTTCTTCTCCAGCTCCTCGCACAGCCGCTTCACGGAGGGGTGTTCCACCGAGGTGATGATTACGTGATTGCCGCGGTGACGGCGGGTCTCGACGATCCCGCGTATGATGACGTTGTTGGATTCAGTTGCTCCCGAGGTGAAATACAGTTCGTCCCTGTCTGCGCCGAGGAGACGGGCGACATCGGTCCGGGCCTGCTCGATTGCCGTCTCAGCCTGCATCCCCAGACGGTGCAGGGACGAGGGATTTCCGTATTCCTCCGCCATGGCCCTGCTAACCGCGTCGATGACCCCGGACAACGGTCTGGTGGTGGCGCTGTTATCGAGATATATCAGGGACATTGCCTCCAACCTCCAGAGTTGGCATCGGATGCGGCGTCTCCGCGCGGCGCGGGGATTATCACAGCCGGGTAGCGGGGTCGCTGAGTTGCTGCGCCGACAGATGAAGACCTGATTCCGGCGCAACAGGTGATCTTTCGTCGCTCACACGGCTGCGGGTGCGGCGCCGTCCCGGGGGACAGATCGCCGGCACCCTCAGGTAATCGGATGGTACCACAAACCCGGGTGAGGTTCAAATCTCCGGCGCTGAGCATCTCTGGCGGTCAGGTGCCCGTCTGTTCCTCCCGGCACGCCCACGCAATGCGCCCCCTTTGCTGTCCTCACAGTAGACTCGAGACTCGCTCCCGACTGCATACGTCCATCGCGACAACGAGCGCCGTCCGCCAGGGGCAGTGTGGTTGAGGTCGGACCTTCCCCCGGGACCCGGGAATAGGATGTTCAGTGAGAAATGGAGGCGGTGAGGTGGAACGCATTCGCCTGTCGCAGTCGCACATCGATCTGATGCTGAGGAAATCAATCTCGGCGCTGCCGAGAGAAGCGTGCGGGGTCATTGCCGGTCGACAGGGATCCGTCTCCAGAGTCCTGACCGCCGTCAACGTGGCCGGGATGCTGCACAACTTTGCCATTGATCCGGAAGAGCTGCGGAAGATGCTGGAGGAGATGCAGAGCAGGGGTGAGCAGTGGCTGGGTATATGGCATTCACATCCCCGGTCGCCGGCCATTCCGTCTGCAGCCGACATCAAGAGTGCCCGGCACCCACATCTGGTCTGGCTGATCGTGTCGTTGATTCCGGGTAATGAAGCTGTCGCCAGCAGGGGCATAAGCTGTGACGGCGGCAGCGTACGGGGCTACAGGATCGACAGCAAACGGGGTCGATTTCGGGAGATCTGCGTGGAGTTGGCCCCGGAGTACTGGTGATCAGCGGGGCATGGGCACCTCCGCAGCCGGTATGCGATCTTCGCCGAACTCCCGTGCCTGAGCCAGGGCGGGGATGTGCTTCCAGCATTCCGGGTAAACAGGCATTCAGGTCCAGATCGCTGGTGTGAGCTGTTCCGCCTTCAGAAACGGTGCCCGATTCATCTAATGACAGTCCCTGTGAATCTCTGTGCCCCTACCTCAAGCCCGCAATACCTCCGTCCCACCAGCAGCGCCTGCGAGGCTTTCAGTCCTGCCACGCCACAGCGTTTCTGTGCGTGCGTCAGGTCATTGTCAAATATTTTGGCACATAGATCAATCTTTGTGCAGAGAACGCAATGGACGGATTATTCTGGATCTGTTATCATAAAATATATAGCAGACAGTGACAATTGCTTAGGCTGATGACGGGGGTGAACATGCTGCGCAAGATGATCGAGGCGTGTCCCACCTGCGGCGGCCCGCTCATGATCACCCAGGTTCAGTGTGCCCACTGTCACACGGTGGTGGAATCAGAGTACACAACCTGTGAGTTCTGCCGGCTCTCGCCGGCCAGTACCGAGTTCCTCCGGGTCTTCGTGCTCGCCCGGGGCAACATCAAGGAGATCGAGCGGGAATTGGGGATACCCTACTCGCAGGCCCGATCCAGGCTGAACGCGTTGATGGAGGAACTGGGATACGATCCGGAAATGGCGAGGGTGCTGGGGAGGAGTCCCTCGCCGCGTGCGGTGATGGAGGCCCTGGCCGATGGAGACATATCGCTGAAGCAGGCCCGCAACTACTTGAACGGGGGGACGCAACATGACTGACGAGCGGGTCAGGAGGTACAGGATCCTGTTCGAGGGCATAGCAGCCCGGGCCGAGGAGGCCCTTTCGGGGGACTCGCCGGCTGAGCGCTGTGACATTCTGACGAGACTGCACAATGACTACCTGGAGAATCTGAGGGAGATCCTCGGCGAGGAGATGGACATATTTTCCGCTGTCGGGGAATCAGAAGATGTCAAGAGGCAGCTGACCGAGGTCATGGTTCGTTCGGAGCAGGTGGCTGCCTGGCTGGGTTCGGGGCAGGACGCTGGTCGTCTCCGCTCGCGGACGATCCGGTTGGAACTGCCACCCATTCCGTCAATGTCGGGGATTGTCAACCGCGAGAAGATGGAGAGGTTTGCCCAGGAGATGGGGGAGTGGGGCCGCACGGTGGGGGAGCGGGTCAAGGAGATATCCCAGGAGATTTCCCAGCAGGTGCCGGAGAGAATCCAGCGATATCTGGACGGGATGGAACACCGCCGCGGTCGGGTCCGGGACGAAGAGGAGGACGGCAGCTGGCGCACGGAGATACTGACGCGAGTTCAAGACGGCGATCTTTCAGTGGATGAGGCCCTGGTCCTTTTAGGCTATGAGGTGGCGGAGGACGAAGATGACCGCCAACGCGAAGGAGACGATGCCTGAAGACGCGCGAGGGGGCTTCGGGCCCCCTCTCACTTAGACTTGTACAGCCGAGTCCCGCTCAGCGCTCCGTCCATCGGAGTCCCTTCATCTCCAGACACGCAGACTGGATCATTGCTTGCCCCCCTGATAATGTAATGGATATGGTGAATGCCGTGGACGCGTCCCGACCCGTGTGCAGCCGTGTTCATCATGGTGGACCGGAGAGAGAGAGGTGGACCCATGTCTGGAGGAGAGCAGAGGTGCGAGGAGAACGTCAGGACTGTGGCAGAGGAGACAGACCTGACGCGATTGGCCCGCCGGATGGCCCGCCTGTACCATTACATAGCCCGGACCATGAAGGAAGAACTGGGTCGTGCTGAGACGGAGCGGATCCTGACCAAATCGGTGTGGCGGTACGGCGAATCCTGCGGGAGGGAGGCCCGGGCGGAGGCAGAGAAGCGAGGTCTTCCGCCGGTGCTCGATCATTTCGACCTGGTTTCCGGTGCTCCTGCGATGGGCTGCGAAAGGCAGGATGACGGTGACCCGGGGGCGACGGAGAGGACTGTGACCTCGTGTCCCCTCGCTGACGAATGGGCGGAGTTGGGTGATCTGGACCTGGCGCGTCTCTACTGTCTGGCCCATCAGGCCAAGTACCGCGCCTACGACCCCAAACTACAGTGCGAGTACCTGTCAAACCGGCTGGATGGCGCAGATGAGTGTCATCTAGTCCTGCGCGTGCTGGAGGATGCAACCGAGCAGCCTCCCACGCCGGTGGACCGCTGAAGACGGACCATGTCAACGGCGGGGGCCCAGGTGAGTCGTCACTGAGTTCAGCAGAATGTCTACAGGGGGGATGCAGTGTGAGGGAAGAGGTGGAGCTGCGCAGTCCCCGGGACCCGGGCGAGGAGAAAGTCTGGCACTCTTTCATGCACTATGCCTTCGAACCCGAGAAACCGGAGGAGCAGTGGTGGGAGAGGATGCGGAAAATACGCCAGACCGAGGCACAAGAGAAGCTGGGTTGGTACCGCGGTGATGAACTGATTGCTACCTGTGGACTCATACCCTTTCGCAGTCGTCTGCGGGGCGGAAGGATTCCCGTCGGTGGGATCACCGCCGTGGCCACGCCCCCGGAAAACCGGTTCCGCGGTCATGCCCGCAGCATGCTCCGGGAGCTGCTGGTACTGATGAGGGATCGGGGCATATACACCTCCGCCCTTTGGCCCTTTTATACCGGGTTCTACGCCGCCATGGGCTGGGCAGTGTCGGCGGAGTACTGCAGGTTCAAGTTCACCGTCGAGGACATGCGTCGATTGACCAGTGACTTCACCATGAACAGGGAGTTCGAGAAGTTTGCCGGGGACGATGCCTCCCCACTGAACCGGGTCTACTCTGCCTGGGCGGAGGGTTATGACCTCAGCGTGGAGCGAGGGGAGAACTGGTGGCAAACGAGAGTGCTCACATTGTGGGACAGAAAGCCCTACGTCTACCTGTGCCGCGACAGCTCGGGCGCGCCCGCCGGCTACATCGTCTATTTCATTGAGGGCGACTGGAAGACGCGATCCCTGGTGGTGGAGGAGATGGCCTACACTGATCTTGACACATACCGGGCGATGCTGCGGTATGTGGCGGGACACGTCTCGCAGGTAAAGGAGTACGTGGTGACTGTCCCCTCCGCGGATCCCCTGTGGGACTGGCACCTGTCCGGTGAGGTCGCCAGGCGGCGGGGGATCATGTTCCGCATCACGGACGTCCGCCGGGCGTTGGAAGCTCTTCCGTGCCCGGAATCGGTCAGCGGAGCCATCACCGTGTCGGTGACGGACGACTTCGCCAGCTGGAACGAGGGCACCTTCCGCCTGGAAATGGAGGGGGGAGCCGTCAGCCTGGCGTCGGGCGGGGGAGAGCCCGACCTCGAGATCGACATCGGCGCCCTGTCAAGGCTGTACTGTGGGTATCGTTCCATTGACCAGCTGCTGGCAAACGGCTCGGTTCGGTCGGCTCGCAGTGAGGTGCGCGATACTCTGGCGCGGGTGTTCCCGCCCCGGAATATCTACATGATGGAGGAGTTCTAGGGCGGGGCTTTACTGGATGACGTCATCGGCAAATTGATAGACTATGGAAGAACCGGAGGATGATCGGCCCCCTCTGCGGTGTCCCCGCGGGCCGGGCCGGAGTCCACGAGTAGTTCTCCCTGAGGGGAGAGGGAAGCCAAGGGATCTGGAGGTTTGCCAATGGAATTTGCTCAGGTGTTTCCTATCGTCGTTGGAGTTCTCGGACTGCTCTTCGCCTTCTCCGTATTTCGGTCGGTGGCCCGGGCACCGGCGGGGACGGACAAGATGAAGGAGATCGCCGCCGCAATTCAGCAGGGGGCCATGGTCTTCCTGCAGAGAGAGTACCGGGCGCTGGTGGTGTTCGCCCTGGTGGTGGCGGCTGTCCTGTGGTGGCAGATATCGATGCAGACGGCCCTCGCTTTCGTCTTGGGAGCGATATTCTCCGCCCTGGCGGGGTATCTCGGCATGAGGGCGGCCACGATGGCCAATGTGCGCACCACTGAGGCGGCGCGCTCCTCCCAGGCGGGAGCACTGCGGATAGCCTTCTCCGGCGGTGTGGTGATGGGTGTGTCCGTGGCATCACTCGGCCTCATCGGACTCGGTTTCCTATACATAGTTTACCGCACCCCGGACATAATCAATGGGTTTGCCCTGGGAGCGAGCTCCATCGCCCTGTTCGCGCGCGTCGGCGGAGGGATCTACACCAAGGCCGCGGACGTGGGAGCGGACCTGGTCGGCAAGGTGGAAGCTCACATCCCCGAGGATGATCCCCGCAACCCCGCCGCCATTGCCGACAACGTGGGCGACTGCGTGGGCGACACCGCGGGAATGGGTGCGGATCTGTTCGAATCCTACGTCGGCTCGGTGATCGCTGCCATGGCCATCGGGCTGGTCGTCTTCGGCGCAGACGGGGTCCTGGTGCCACTGATCCTGGTGGCGGCGGGTCTGATTGCGTCGCTGGTGGGAACCTCTTTTGTGCGCTGGTACGGGGGGCGCGATCCCTCGGGGGCCCTGCGCAACGGAACCTATCTGAGTGCCGCCCTGGCGGCTGTGGCCTTCTACTTCATCATAGGCGGATTCCTCGGTGACACCGGCCCCTTCTACGCCACGGTGGCCGGTCTTTTGGCCGGCATAATCATCGGGGCAATCACCGAGTATTATACCTCGGGATCTCCCATAGTGGAGATCGCCGAGTCCTGCAAGACCGGCGCCGCAACTAACATCATCACCGGCCTGTCGGTAGGCATGCAGAGCACCGCCCTGCCCGTGATCACCATCGCGCTGGCGATACTGGCATCCTATCATTTCGCCGGGCTGTACGGTATTGCCCTGGCTGCAGTCGGGATGCTGGCCACCATTGGGATGACCCTGTCCGTCGACGCCTACGGCCCCATAGCGGACAACGCCGGGGGCATAGCAGAGATGGCGGGCATGGAGTCCAGTGTTCGGGAAGTGACGGACACCCTGGATGCGCTGGGAAACACCACTGCTGCCATGGGCAAGGGATTTGCCGTGGGTTCGGCCGCACTGACGGCCCTCGCGCTGTTTTCCGCCTACACCCAGGTGGTGGGCCTGGAGCGGATAGACGTCACCCGGGCCGAGACCATGATCGGCCTGTTTCTGGGGGCAATGCTGCCGTTTCTCTTTTCCTCCATGGCACTCAAGGCCGTCGGGCGGGCCGCCTTCCAGATGGTGGAGGAGGTCCGTCGTCAGTTTGCCGAGATCACCGGCCTGATGGAGGGCGAGGCCACCGCCGACTATGCCCGCTGCGTCGACATCAGCACCCAGGCAGCTCTTCGGGAAATGGTGTTGCCCGGTCTCATGGCAGTGCTCGTGCCGGTGGCCGTCGGCCTGGGCTTGGGCCCGGAGGCCCTGGGTGGGCTGTTGGCCGGTGCGCTGGTGGCCGGAGTCGCCCTGGCGATCATGATGACGACCGGTGGGGCCTGCTGGGACAATGCGAAGAAGTACATTGAGTCGGGAGAGCTGGGCGGGAAGGGCACGCCGACGCATGAGGCCTCAGTGGTGGGTGATACGGTTGGTGATCCCTTCAAGGATACGGCTGGTCCCTCCTTGAACATCCTGATCAAACTGATGGCGGTCGTCTCGCTGGTTCTCGGTCCGCTGTTCATCTGATGGTGCCGGGAGAACGGATGGTCCGTTCTCCCGTGCTGATTCCGGGGGAGGATGCTGATGCTACCTACGGCCGACAGGATACTGATGCCGAAGGCGCTGAACGAGTTCCTGCCGGCGCTGGAGGAGATTGCGGAGAAGTATCGCGATCCGGAGGTGTTTCTGCACGAGGGGCTGGACACGTTGAACCGGGTGGCCCGGGACGCTGAGTGGACTGAGAGCGAAACCCTGGTGATCATTGTCTACGCGCTCTGCTGCATTTTCAGTGAGGAGGAACCGGGTTGATGCTTGCCCAGATCGACGAGGAGACCGCGGCAGAATTGTCGGCCCTCGGTCTGGATTCTGCCCGGGTTGCCACGGGCACAGGGTGGTCCGGGTGCAGCTCGACGAGAAATCCTTCATCCTCAAGACCTACCTCCCGCCGGCGCGGCGGAAATGTCGGTCTATCATCTGCTGAACGATCTGGGGGTTCCGACCCTGGCCCTACACGGCCGCAGCGAGAGGAGTCTGCTTCTCGATGATCTGGCTGCGAGTGTCAACTGGCGGGCCGCGACGGACGAGGATCTGATCAGCCCGGAGACGGCAGAGGCGGTGGCGAGGTGGTATCGGGCTCTTCACCGCGCCGGCCGCCGGGTCGCCAGTGATCCTCCGCCCTTTCTGAACCGCGAGACGAGCGTCCTGAACCGGGAGCGGGTCAGTGCGCTGGCGGCCAGACTGCAGATGGAGGGTGAACCCTCCATGAAGCTGGCGGCGGAGTCCATTGAGCAGCTGAAGGACGCGCTGCATACTCTTCCGCAGACCCTCCATCACAACGGTTTTTGCTGGACCAACCTGGCCCTGTCGCGAGAGACTGCGCCGCAGAGGGCGGTCGTATACGACTATCATCTCATGGGAGTGGGGCCGGCCTGCTGCGACTGCCGCAACGTTCTCAGCGTTCTCGAAGGTGATGCAACCGCAGCCTTCAGGCGGACTTACCGTCCGCTCCCTGAAGAGTATTTCGTCCTGGATGAGCCACTGGCCACGCTGTATGCACTGGATCAGGCAACGACGTATTCGCAGCTGCCCGCCTGGGCGGAGCGACTCGTTCGTCAGTTTGAAAGCGGTGAGTTTGCCGACAGTCTGCGCGCCGCCCTGGACGTGGTGGCCACTTGGTGTCGGGGAAGCGAATGAATTGAACCTGAAGTAGAGGTGCCGATCAGGTCTGTGAACCGGACCGGAGCGCGACCCGAATGAAGCGGCCCCGGTCAGTGAGACGGGGGCCGCGGCACGCCACTTCAATTGTGTGTGTCGGATCAGTCGTCACCGGCCGCGGCATCGGACAGGTCGTGAGGTCTGTTCGCCGTCAGCTCAATGGTGAAGACGCGCATGTCCGTGTGGGACACCGCCGAGATCAGACCGGA
>JAWOBW010000298.1:0-3508 GCA_046484105.1 Bacillota bacterium | reverse complement strand
GCTGGGGGCCGGGGCGATGCCCGCGCCCCAGATCTCACCCGGGCGGGTTCACTCGTAGCGAAGGGCCTGTATCGGGTCCAGTCTCGATGCCTGCATGGCGGGATAGACGCCGAAGAACAGCCCGACGGCGGCCGAGAACCCGAATGCCAGGCTGACGCTCGCCGGCGTCACCAGGGTACTGAGGCCGAACTGCCGTATCAGGCTGCTCAGCAGGGCGCCCAGCACGATGCCGAGGAATCCCCCACCCATGCTGAGGACGACGGACTCGACCAGGAACTGAATCAGGATGTCGCGCTGACGGGCCCCGACCGCCTTGCGTATGCCGATTTCCCGCGTTCGCTCTCTGACTGACACTAGCATGATGTTCATGATCCCGATGCCCCCGACCAGTAGGGATATTCCGGCGATGGAGGCGAGCATGATGGTGAACGTGCCGGTGATGGCCTGCGCTATGTCCATGATCTGGCTCTGGCTCATCACGGCGACGGCGTCCTCCCTCCCCGTCCGGACCTCGAAGATTCTGCCTATGTGGCTGGTGGCGAGATCCATCACGTCGGGCCCGGTGGCCTGTGCATACAGCATACTGACCCGGTTAGTGCGGGCCACCCGCTGAAGTGTGGTGACGGGGACCATGATGACGTCATCGAAGTCCTGCCCCATCTGCATGCCCTGCTCCTCCAGTACTCCAATGACCAGGAAGGACTGCCCACCTATCTGCACCCGTTCTCCCAGGGGCCACCTCCCGGCAAAGAGGTCCTCCACCACGGTGTGCCCGACCAGGGCCACGCGGGCGCGGCGCTCGACCTCCGCATCATCGAAGAATCGCCCTGCCTCGACGTTGACCTGGGCCACCAGATTGTACCCGGCGCCCACGCCCTCCACGAGTTTCCTCTCCGACAGGGTGTTCCACCGCACGTCGAGGTTCTCTTGCAGTACGGGAACCGCCCGCAGCACGGTAGGAACGCGACGTTCTATCTCCTCGGCGTCGGCGATGGTGAGGGCGGTGCCCCGCCCCATCACCATGATGGCATTGGTGCCCAGACGATCGATCTGGCCACTTATGTCCGCCTGGGCCCCGTGGCCCACTGCGATCAGAGTGATGACTGCTCCCACCCCGATCACTATGCCCAGAGTGGTGAGGGCCGAGCGGAGCAGGTTGCTGCGAATTCCCTTCCAGGCCGAGATGATTCCCTGGCTCAGATTCATGGCGTAACCGTCCTCTCGGCGCCGGCATCGGAGATGATCTCTCCGTCGAGAAGCTGGATGACCCGGCGGCAGTGGTCTGCGACTGCTTTCTCGTGAGTCACGACCACCACAGTCATTCCCCTCTCATTGAGCTGCCCGATGAACTGCATCAATTCCTCCTGGGCCGTGCTGTCCAGGTTGCCTGTCGGCTCGTCGGCCAGGAGCACCGAGGGCCTCGTGGCCAGGCTCCGGGCTATGGCCACTCGCTGCTGCTGGCCGCCTGACAGCTGGTTTGGCCGGTGACTGAGTCGATCGGCCAGTCCCACCTGAACCAGGGCCTCCCGGGCCCGTTCGAGCCTCTCCCGGGCCCCCATGGGGCGGTAGGTGAGGGGGAGGATGACGTTCTCCATCGCGGTCATGCCGGGTAGGAGATTGAACTCCTGGAAGACGAATCCCAGGTACCGGTTCCTGAGGGCGGCTAGCTCGTTGTCGGTCTTCTCACGCACATCCTGGCCCTCCAGGAGATACTGTCCCGAGGTGGGACGGTCGAGGCAGCCGAGGATGTGCATGAGAGTTGACTTGCCCGATCCGGAGGGACCCATTATCGCCAGCATCTCGCCCGGACTGATCTGAAGGTTCACCCCCCAGAGGGCGTGGACCTGGACTTCTCCCCCCATGTCGTAGGTCCTGTGTATGTCTCGCAGGACGATGGTCGATTGCACCCTCATCACATCCTCGGACCGAACATAGGGAACATGTCGCGGCTCACGGAGGCAATCACGACTTCTTCGCCCTCCTCGAGACCGGAGAGAATCTCCGTGCGCACTCCGTCGGAGAGACCGGTTTCAACCGTGCGCAGCTCAATCCCGGTTTCGGTGATGACCCGGACCGTACTTTCCTCGTCGCTGGTGATCACCGCCTCGGCTGGCACGACCAGGACGCCGGTCTTTCTCTGCACCTCTATCTCGACCTTGGCGGACATTCCGTCGCGGACTCCCGGGTGGGGGGTGACTATGATCTCGGCCGGATAGGTGGCCACTCCTCCCTGGATCAATGCCGTCGGGGAGATCGACACTACCTCTCCGGTCATTTTCAGGTGGGGCAGGGCCTCCGGGGTGACCTGCGCCTGCAGACCGGTTTCAAGGGGAGACACCTCGAGCTCGTCGACCTCGAGGGTGATGCGCATCGATGCGTAGTCTGACACCGTCACCAGTGGAATCCCGGCAGTGACGGAGTCGTCCTGCTTGACCTCGACGGACGACACTTCTCCGGCGATGGGGGCGGTGATGGTGAGGTCGTCGAGGTTCTGGCGACTCCGCCGGACGGCCAGCTCGGCCCCCTGGATTCGCACCAGCTGCTGTGTCACTGCCAGCGAATACGAGGGAGAGGACAGGGTGAGCAGTGCTCCTCCCTCCCGCACCAGCTGTCCCTCGCGGACGAACAGGCCCTGCACTGTCCCGCCCACCTCGGCGTAGATGGTGGTTCGGGGCGGATCCACCACCTCGGCCCGTCGCTTGATCTTGCCGTCGGCCAGGTTGACGTCGGCCGTGTGTCCGGGAGTCAAGAGCCCGGCGGGGTTGTCGACGAGGACGGTCATGGTTCCCATGGCCGCCTGGTCTTCTGGGAGGGGTTCGGGGTCAACCTCAGTCACCTCTCCGGTGTAGGTGCCGGTGAACTGGTGGAAGTACACCGTCGCCTCGTCGCCGACCTGTACCCATTCGGCCTCGGTGGGGGTGATCCGGACCGTGAGATGGGCGCGGGCATCATCGACCACCTCCGCTATGAACATCCCGGGCGTCACGCGGTCTCCCTCGGAGACGCGCAGGTCACAGAG
Organism: Bacillota bacterium; assembly: GCA_046484105.1. Taxonomy (GTDB): domain Bacteria; phylum Bacillota; class Sulfobacillia; order SLMV01; family SLMV01; genus PWUC01. The sequence goes on along the minus strand of JAWOBW010000298.1, from coordinate 489 downwards.
ACGTCCCCCGGACGGCAGAGTGATGGTAGTTGCGGCCATCACGTCGGCCGGCAGGGGGTCATCCGGGCCGATGCCCAGGGTCTCGCGCAGACTCAGGCGGGCTGACTGCAGATCCAGCTGGTTTCTCTCGTGCTGAAACTCCAGCTCGTCGTTTTGCAGCAGGAGCAGGGGTTCTCCGGCTTCCACCCGGTCTCCCTCGGTCACCAGCACTGTGCCGACCTCACCGGTGACCTGTGCGTTGACCGACCGGCTGTGCTCGGGCTCCAGGTGAGAGGTGCCGGATACGACCACCACGACGTCGCCCATCTGTGCATGGTCTGTGACGTACTGGGGAGTCATGGTCTGGACGGCCGCGCGGGCGCGGAGGAAAATGTATCCGGTGAGGATGACGAGACCGATGATCAGCCAGAGCAGCCACTTTCGTCGTTTGAACATTCACTTCACTCCCAACTATTGTCTGTCGATGAGGCCGGGTGTGCGACAATCCCC
>JAWOBW010000279.1:0-6336 GCA_046484105.1 Bacillota bacterium | reverse complement strand
CATGAAGGTGGCCAGGGTGATGCCCACAATGACAACCGGCAGAAGCAGCAGCCGCCTGCTGATGTACACCATCATAGTCGCCGTACCCCCCACGCGTCAGGGCCCACTGTGGACACCTGATCACTTCGTCAGCTGGTAGAAGAAGACCACATGCGGATATGCGGGGTTGTTCCTGAACCCGCGAATGCTCGCGCTCTTGCCCACCACGTACTCCTGCTCGTAGATAAACAGCGCCGCCGCATCATCAAGGAGAATCTGCTGCGACTCCCCGTACAGCTCGGCGGCGGCCTCGCGGTCGTACGCCTCCAGCATCATGCCCCGGTCAATCAGGTCGTCAAACTCCGGATTCTCGTAGTAGGCGAGGTTGAATATGGCCTCGTCCTCCGAGCGGAACATGGTATACAGCCAGTCGGAGGGAGTGACCGTGGTCGGCCACCAGTACATCAGGAAGATGTTGGGAGCCGTCTCCAGACTCCGCGCCTGGGGCCACCGTATCTCCCACGGCTGCTCCACTATCTCCATCTCGATGCCGAGACGCGAGAGATTGGCCTTGAGAATCTCGGAGATCTGACGCTGCTGCTCATTGCCCTGATCATGCGTGAGAAGCAGCTGCATGTCTGTTCCGTAATACGGGCTCTCACTGAGTATCTCCTCGGCGAAACCTAGGTCGAATTCGGGAGCGTCAAGGTCGGGGGCATGGCCCCAGACGGAGCTCGGCAGGACGCCGACCGACTTCCGGCCGTATCCCCCCAGAACCTCCTCCACAATCGCATCGTAGTTCAGGGCGTGGGTTATGGCGCGGCGGACGTGGATGCAATCCGTGGGCGCCTTCTCGAAGTTCAGGTAGCCCAGAAGGTTCTCGAAGCTGGGTGTCACGTCGATCTCTATCTCGGGGTTGGCCTCCAGGTGCGGGATGGCCTCCAGCGGAATGTTGCGGACCAGGTCGACGTCGCCGGCCTCCAGCAGCTGCCTCGCCGTCGACCACTCGCGGACTATCTTGATGACTGCGATCTCGAAATGGGGGCGGTCCCATCCTCCCCAGTAGTCGTCGAACTTGTCCAGCACGATCTGCTCACCCGGAACCCATTCCCGCAGGCGGTACGGTCCAGTGCCCACGGCATTCCCCTCGTTGAACCAGTCAGTTCCTCTCTCCGCCGCGGCAGGACTGACCATGTAGGTTCCGTATCCCGACGATGCGATGAGGTCCAGTGCCACCGGATAGTCCAGGACGAATTCGACGGTGTACTCATCAATTACCTTGATAGTCTCCACGGCACCCCACAGAAACGCCGGACCCTGGTCTATGTCCACGGTTCTCTCGATTGCGTACTTCACTGCCTCGGCGTTGAAGGGCTCCCCGTCATGAAAAGTCACGCCCTCACGCAAATGGAAGGTCCAGACGGTGGCGTCCTCGTTGTGTTCCCAGTCCACCGCCAGCGCGGGTTCAAAGTCGTCGTCGAACGGGTTGTAGTAAAGCAGGGGCTCGTAGATATTCAGTAGAGTCACACTCGATACGTCAAAGACAATCGCAGGATCCCATTGACTTACGTCGGAACCGAGAGCGTAGGTGACCATTCCCAGCTCGAGCTGCTCCTCACCATTGCCTTCTGGTGCTTCCTCCGCGGCCTCGGGCGCGCAGGCGCATAACACCGCGGCGATCACCAGAAGACTGATTGCCAGCAAACGCCATCTGATTGTGCCATTCATAGTGGCAGTCTCTCCCCTTCCCACTGCTCATCGAGTCTTCAGACAAACGAGACGAGGTCGGCACGCCGCCGGAATACGGTTAGATCGGGCACTGCAATAATGCTTCGCGGGGACACCTGCGAGTCCTGCTCCGAATTACGGCCCGAAATCCACCAGGCACCGACGCCCCCCCTACCTGAAGGCCCCCTGGTCCTAATGCTGCGCGATCCCCCGCATCCGGCAGCGGAGCCCGGCAATATTCCCATGCTCCACCGGGCATCGCCCTGCAGCATTCTGCCGGCGGTCAACCGGCCAGATTTGCCCGGACCCCCAGTTCCCGCAAGCTGGTCCCGCAGGAAAGCCAGAACTGCCGAGGAGGGGCTTTCGCGCACGCATATCACTCCTCTCCCGCGCGAATACTGCTTGGCACATAAGTATACAGAACGGCGCATACTCATGCAACCACCCTCCTCGGTGGCGGCCGAAGGCACGATACCTCATGCTGTACACCGCACGGACAGCGCAAGGTCGGAGTGGGCGGGAGGTTCAAGCGATGCCATCATGTTGATCAGTCAGCTGGAGAGAGAGGATGATCAGGCCGCCGTGCTCCGTGCAGGAAGCATTTGACAGGCACCTGGGGAACTGGTTGGCCGCACTGCGGCCGTCAGGCGCAGTCGGGAAACCGGCGAGAGGCGTGCGTCAGCGAGGCTTACGCCCCAGGGGATAGGCGAACCGGTCACCAGACCTGCATGTTTATCTACTCGGCGAGACCGCGCACCTCTATTCCCACCGGGCAGTGATCCGAACCTCGGACATCTGACAGGATGAATGCATCTTCAACCCGGTCCTTCAAATCGTCGCTGACGAAGACATAGTCCAGGCGCCAGCCGACGTTTCGCTGACGCGCCCGGGTGATGTAACTCCAGAAGGTGTAGTTGCCCTCCCCATCATCGAACATGCGGAAGGTATCTGTGAAACCGGCCGCCACCAGCTCGTCAATCCAGGCCCGCTCCTCCGGCAGAAAGCCTGAAACGTTGACGTTCTCGTCCGGGCGAGCCAGGTCAATCTGACGGTGAGCGGTGTTGACGTCACCGCACAGGATGACCGAATCCCCCTCGCGCAGCAGGGAGCCAAGGAAGTCCAGAAACTCGGCGTAGAAGTCCATCTTGTAGCGCAGTCGTTCAGCAGATCGCTTACCGTTGGGGAAGTAAACATTCAGCAGGACGAAATCAGGGTAGCGAGCGACCAGGACCCGTCCTTCCCCGTCAAACTGTGGCGCGCCGAATGAATCGTCCACCTCCAGCGGTTCGTCCTTTGAATACAGCCCGACCCCGCTGTATCCCTTGCGCTCAGATTCGGCGAAGTAGCCGTAGTATCCCTCCAGATCTGTCAGTTCCGCCGGGAGCTGCCCGATGTGGGCCTTCGTTTCCTGGACACACAGTATGTCCGGATCATCGGACCTGATCCATTCGATAAAACCTTTGCCTGCAATGGCGCGAATTCCGTTGACATTCCACGAGATGATGCGCATTGTCACGTACCTCCTCATCCTCATCCGGGGCACCTTGCACCGACGCCGCGGAATCGCCCTGAGAACTGTCCGAACTGCAGTACACGCTCAGTGCCACTGGACTTCTACTTCTCACCCGCGTCCGCGAGCTCTGCGCCACCGAGCCGCAGTCCATCGAAGCCAAATAGTACTTCCCCGTCGTATATCTCCGACAGCTCTTTGCGCATGCATTCGGCATTCTCCGGATCATCTGCCCCCAAGCTCAAGTTCAGATGCGTCAGGACGAGCCTTTCGACCGCGGCGGCGGCGGCGGCGCGACCGGCATCTCTGAAACTGGCGAAACCGCCGACTGACTCCCAGGCTGTGTCCAGATCGCAGCAGTATATCAACACGTCGGCCCCCCTCGAGAGGTCAACAATGCTTCTGCAGTATTCCGTATCCCCGGTGATCACTACTGAACCCCAGTCAGAATCGAAACGATAGGACAGGTTCGTCAGGTGCTCAACGTGTGCCGTCGGTGTGCAGCTCACTGTCCAGTTCTTTCCCGAACAGACGACGCCGGAGCCAACATCACGGGCGGCCACCCTGAGGCCCTCGCGCGGCAGGGTACCGCCCCGCGAGACATGTTTATGTCGGCTTGAGAAGCTGCGAGTCCGTGCGACGAGATCTGCGGCAAAGACGCCGTCCCTGCCGAACAGCAGCCGCGTTACCCGCTCAGTTGGGGGCGGCCCGTACACCCGCAGGTCGGGGATCCTGCCTGCCCCCTGGTCCCATCGCGTGAGCACCAGGTGCCCGTAGTCCAGGTTGTGGTCGAAGTGATGGTGGGTGAAGAGCAGATAATCGACATCCGTGGGCGAGAACCCGAATTCAACGGCACGAACAGTGGCTCCAGGGCCACAGTCAAACATGAGCACGTCGTCGTCTGCCCTGATCAGCACAGAATTGCCAGCGTGGTTGGGGTCAGGTCTCGGACTGCCCGTCCCCAGCAGAACAACATCGAGTCCATTCCTTCTGTCGGACACTTCTCTCATCTCCCCTGTCTCATTTGTCGTCGCAAGGAGGGCTCCCAATCGACACCTCGGGCCAAGAGACCCCGGCCGGGCAGACCCGGTTCCTGGGGGAAACTGTTCACCCAAACGAGTAACGGGGCCACATGGACCGTCACCGGCCGAAAACCTACATGAGCACGGCTATCAACAGCAGCAACGCTGCCGCTGCAAGAATAAGTCCCGCCGTCCTTCACCCCTCGCTGAAGGATCTGAGGGCAAGCCCCAGGGAAAACAGGCACAGTCCGCCAACTCCCAAAAGATGCATGAACTCGTCCACGACACCCGCTCAGTCATGGGGGAGGAAGCGACCGGAACCGCACGGCGGCCCGCGCCAGACGGCAAGTCTCCCAGTATGAAGGGGTTCGTCGCCGTCCGCCCCTTTTCCTCTCACACCCTGCATTCCCATGCGCCACTGTATGTCGGCCAGCTCCGTTGTCCATTCGATCCCGGGTCACCTCAGATCTCGCAGGCGAGACCGCATTTGCTGCAGAATGAGTCCCGTCTCCTCCGGCCTGCATGTAAACCGGATTTCAATAACCGCACCCTCTGCTACCGACGCGGGCAAATGCCTCACGGGAATGTCGACGCGACAGTCCTCGTCATCGCCAAGGAAGAGAATGGCCATGTCGCCTTCAACCCTGTCAATGACCCCTCGGATCGTCGCCCGGTCGACCTCGCTCGCGGACACTCCCGACGGGATCTCAGCACCGGTGTTTCGCGCCGCCGACAACCCGAGTGCACAGCATGTGACCAGGCAGACACAGATGAATGTGAACGGCACCTGCCGCAAACCGGCAACCCCCCTTCAGTGCCGGGCAGTGTGGAGACAGATCTGGCGCAACTGACTTACATTATCTGGTATGCACGCGGCCCGCGTCAACCCGGCGCTGCTGCGGTCGTGTCGGGGACCGGGCGAGAGCCGTCAGAGGAGGGGAGCAAGACCTCCCCGCCGACGCCGGTGTGCGCGTGGCGCGTCGTCTATCCTGGGGCTATGTTTTTTCTCCCATTCACACAGACGACGGTGGAAACTGGTGCGCCTGAGAGGACATTTGAGGCGCGATGAGCCGTTCGGAAGAGAGGAAGACACTCTTGGCAGAACTGGTGGAGACTCGGCGTTCGACAGCTGTAGTACACACACAGGCATAAAGGTAGTAGGAATGGGGTCTCACGGGATGGCAATTATTAGGCCGTGTGCCTACGGAGTATTTCTGGAGGTTTGAACGTCATAAACAAGCGTGGGTTCCCGCAGCTTCAGGGCCGACAGGATCGCGGCCTGTCTGTCAGTGGTATCCGCTCGCTGCTGAAAGGAGGAATCTTTTGCGGAAAAGTCGACCAGGACCATCCGGCTCATTTCAGTCCGGACGTTCTCCCAACTGTCGCCGGTGGCGTTCTCGATGATCCGCACCAGAAGCGGTGCCAGCCAGCACAAAATGACGTGGGCCCGGATTCGATCCTCAAGGCGATGATACACGGGCTATCGAAGTACAACAGGTCCACTTCCATGTTCAGTAAGTTAACCACACTGCAGTAGACTTCCCGCTGCAGGCTCTCCTCGGCCTCCAAGACAAAGTCCATGGACCGGTAAAGCTGTTGCACTGGCACTTCGGGCAGATCCTCTATGAAGGCGTCCCTTTGCACCCATTCCTCAACCTTGAGTTTGCTAGAAGGAGCAAGGGCACAATTGGCCACCAGGCTGAACAACGCTCGCTCCACCGGAGCCTGGTATCGTCTGTCCTCAAGGAGCTTCTGCAGCACACTGCGAATGCCCAGCCGCTGCCACAGCTGGTCCAGAAGCCACGGACCACCAAAATAACGGCTGCACTTGATTTTCAGGGGACCCTTCCTACCACCCTGCATCTGGGCGGGGACGGCCACTGCCTCCTCAGGACTGAGGAAGCGAGACATGCTCTTGATGAGGCGGATGGCCTCCACGTCCAGCTGGTCTTCTCGTCCGAAAGAGTACAGAACCTTCGCCTTCGGGGAATAACAATACCAATCCCTCTGAAACTCGATTGGCAACACTGAAATACTGTTGCAGTAACACTGCTTTTGCCAGATCACCAGGGAATACCATCGGTTGACCTGGTTTCT
>JAWOBW010000240.1:0-3440 GCA_046484105.1 Bacillota bacterium | reverse complement strand
TCGACGGCCGGGTCGGGGTTTTGCAGTATGGTCTTCAGTTCAGCGAAGGCGGCGTTGACTGTTTCCAGGTCCATGTCCTCTAGCTGGAGCACCTCGGCCATGGCCTGTCGGGTCTCTCCGTCGGCGCCATTGTAGGTCATGGCCAGGGCCAGGGATATGCTGGTGGGAGAGATGAAGATGTTCTCGCCTGGTTCTCCTCTGGCCAGTTCTGCGAATAGGTTGAAGGCAAAGCGGTTGTTTGCCGCAATGAGGTCCCCGTCGACGTGTTCGGCCGGTGGGGGCAGGCCGAGAGCGGGATCGCCTGAATTGAAGTACACGAAAGCCGCGGCGGCGACTGCGATTGCCACCACTGCAATGATCTTTCCCCTGAGCTGCACCGTGATCACTCCTCCCTGTGTACCTGTTATGACCGCGGTGCAGGGCAGAAGTTCCCGCCACCTGCCTGCATCATACCGGCAGGGAACCGCAAGAGTCTGAATCAGGCTATGAGTGCCCGGTTCCATAGAATCTTGTGAGACGTCGACGGTTCATATGGTCCAGAGTCTGCGGGATCAGTGTTCCTGACTGGAAGATCTACCTGACCGAGGTTCCTGGTTTGTGGCAGTAGCCTCGGTCAACTCCATTCTTGAACTCGACTAGTGACGCCAACAGGGCCTGATGTTCATGACAGACTGCTACTTACAGCTTTGTCAACGTGGCTGAGGCGTCGGTTGCGTCTCTGTGTCTGGGTACAATGGAGGAGAGTCCGCAATGGTGCATACATCTGAGAAGAAACTGTCGGTTTACATGAGCATGGGTCACTGGCATAATGTAAACCGGGATGAGGGGTGATGGTCTTGGACATTGGCTCTCGCATCAAACTGGCACGTTCTATGAAAGGTATGTCACAACGAGCTGTTGCAGAAAGCGCAGGCATTTCTGCCACAGCCGTGTCCAAGTTTGAACGCTGCCTGGCGCAGCCACGACCGAGTACTCTCATGCGAATCGCGCGTGCCCTGTCAACTGAGATAGAGTTCTTCTTCAAGGAAACGAGAGTACGGGAACTCCGGGCTACTTACCGCAAGCACTCACGCCTGGGGCTGAGAGCACAAAGACAGTTGGAAGCGGAAGTCGTAAACGCGGTAGAGAAGTACATGTCGCTCGAGGAAGTGTTCCCTGAAGATTCTGCGCTAGACTGCAATCTGCCCAGGTACTCGGTGACGAGTGAGGAAGATTCCGAATGCGCGGCGCAGTGGCTTCGCAGTCGGTGGAATCTCGGTGGTGGTCCTCTCGGCGATCTGGTCGGGCGTCTGGAGGACAACTGCATCAAGATCGTCGAGGTGCAGGGCGTGGATGGATTCGACGGGTTCTCGTGTTGGGCCAACGGAGAGCAGCCCGTCATCGCATTCAACCGAAATATGCCCGGTGACCGTCAGCGGTTCAGCGTTTCCCATGAATTGGGGCACCTCGTTCTGCAGGTGGAGGAGCAATCCCTCGTTGAAATGGTCGCGAATCGGTTCGCGGCAGCTCTTCTGGTCCCGAGAGAGGCCGCGCTTTCTGAACTGGGATCGAGGAGAGAGAATCTCAGCTTTGAAGAACTGATGCTGCTGAAGCAGGAGTATGGAGTCAGCATCCAGTCGTGGATTCGCCGTGCGCATGATCTGAACATCATTAGCACGGATACTTACAGTGCACTGTTCCGACGTCTTTCATCGATGGGCTGGCGAACCTGTGAACCCAACGGTATTCCCGCGGAGAAACCCAGAAGGCTCAGACTCCTTGTGCACCGAGCACTGGCGGAAGACCTAATCACCGACACGTTTGCAGCTAAGGTTCTGGGAGAGGTGCGTCGAAGTGTTCCCGAGTATTCTGACCGTCAGCTAAAAAGGGATGCCCAGGCGCTCGCAACGGTCTACGAAAATGATGAGGAACTGACATGGCTTGCGGACGCGGACTTGGAGGAGGCCCCTGATGATCGCACGGAGCGAGATCTGGGACGTTCGGTTGAGCCCGACTGAAGGGGCTGAAATGCAGAAGATCCGCCCGTGTGTGGTGGTGAGTAGTGATCACGTCGGGGCATTGCCGTTGAAGATCGTGGTGCCAGTAACTGGGTGGAAAGAGGCTTATGCGAATAGACTGTGGCTTATCAGGGTGAGCCCAAGTCAACGCAACGGCCTGGAGAAACTGTCTGCGGTGGATGCATTCCAGGTTCGGTCTGTATCAGAGAAACGATTCGTTCGCAAGCGTGGACACGTTACTGCTGACCAGATGGACGACATCGTGGCCGCGATTGGCATTGTTCTGGAGATAAACTCCCCTGACGTGTGAGGCTGCTTACGTGACGGACCTTGACAGTCCGGATGAGTCTTGGCATCTTCCTCCCTCGGAGACCACACTGTCTTGAGGGTAAGCGCCTGTGCCTCATCATTTCAGCAGAGCGCTGCGCTGCCTGTTTGGGTAACTTGCATAGAGATAGGGATGTGGACCCTCATGTCCAGTGGTGTGGGGGCGGGGGGGTGACCCCGCTCCCCACCCCGATTGTCGCCGCTTCGGTGGTGCTGTGGGCCGGCGGTCGTCAGGATTCCAGCCGGTTGCAGTATATCTGTATTGCCTCCCTCAGGAAGGCCGACAATCCCGGTGCAATGGCGTCGATGTTCTGAGTGAACCGTGGATCACTGACGTACAGCTCACCCAGGCCCATGAAGATTTCAGGCGTGCAATCGTAGAAGCTGTCGGTGATGTGCTGTCTCCAACCCGCGACGGCCCGCTGCACCCGGGCATCCCCGGGGCCAGCGTCCATCAGTGAGGCTATCTTGGAGAACAGCTCCCCGCCTCGCTTCTGAATCCGTGCCCAATCCTCCCTCGAGTATCCCGCGGTCCGCCTCTGACTTTCCCGGCAAGTCTCGCTCTCGCCGTATCTTTCGAATGTCTCCCGGGTGTATTTCTCCTGGTGTGCCTTTATCGCCTCCATGTCGAAGGCGCGAAGGTTGTCTCTGTCCATCGGTCTGCCCTCCTCCAGAGCGTCTATGGTCGCGTCAACCCATCGATGATAGCCTCGAGGCGTTCCTTTCTGTCCTGCAGCAGTTCTCGGTGACGCCGGAGCCATTTGAGCCGGTCGAAGTCAGGCCGGTTTAGAACCTTTCTGATCTCGGCCAGGGTGAAGTCCAGCTCCCGAAGTAGTAGGATCTGCTGCAGCGTCTCCAGGTCATCGTCGGAGTATAGAGACGGTAGCCGGATGAACCCGACCGCGCTGGCCTCAACAGGCCGATGTCATCGTAGTGATGCAGCGTGCGCACGCTTATGCCCGTCATCGAGGCCACTTCGCCGACCCTGTACGACATATCGGTCACCGCCAGTACTAATGATGTGCCATGACGCAACGTCAGGGTCATGGGGCAGGTGCGGTCATGGTGAAATGTGGCGGCCGCGTGGGCTGAGGCGAACATGAGGGGAGAAGGTGG
>JAWOBW010000175.1:0-4142 GCA_046484105.1 Bacillota bacterium | reverse complement strand
CTATGCGGCAATCATGGCTATCGGTATGAGAAGTGCGGCATATCAGGCCGAGATTTTCCGCAGCGCCATCAGCTCAGTTGCTGAAGGCGAAGTCACCGCTGGCAAGTCGCTCGGGCTGTCCAACATGCAGGTTTTCAGACTGATCATCCTGCCTCAGACCCTGAGAAATGCGATTGCTCCCTGGTCCAATGAGGCGGCGATCGTCGTCAAGAGCTCATCGATGGCCTTTGTGATTGGTGCTCCGGAACTGCTGCGGCAGGCAACATATGTTGCCGCCCGCACTCGTCAGCCTCTGTTGATGTACACCGTGGCGGGTGTGATATATCTGTTCATCGTGTTTGCCTTTGATCGCGTTCTCAACAGGCTTGATGAGAGGTTCCAGATCCCTTAATGAGGTGAGTGAAGTATGACCACAGCAGTGGTGAAGATCGATGACTTGCACAAATCATACGATGACCTGATGGTCTTGCAGGGCATTTCGTTTGAAGTCTACAAGGGAGAAACGATCGTCCTGATCGGGGCCAGCGGATCTGGGAAGAGCACACTGCTACAGTGCGTCAACCAGTTGACCCCAGTCACCAGTGGGTGCATATGGGTTGATGGTATAGAAATTACTGATCCCAAGACAGACAGTGACAAGATACGCCAGAGAATGGGCATGGTATTTCAATCATTCAATCTATTCAGACACTTGACTGCACTGGGCAATGTCATGCTCGGTCCCGTCCATGTTCGCAAGATGAAGAAGGCAGAAGCAGAAGGCCTTGCCAGCAAGTGCCTGGCCCAGGTGGGTCTGCAGGGTCGAATGCACCACTATCCCACCCAGTTGTCCGGAGGAGAGCAACAGCGCGTGGGGATTGCGCGGGCGCTGGCCATGGATCCCAGCGTGATTCTCTTCGATGAACCAACCTCCTCGCTAGACCCCGACCTGACCGGTGAAGTGCTCAAGGTGATGCAGGAGCTGAGCAGCGCCGGCATGACGATGATCGTCGTAACTCACGAGATGGGCTTCGCTCGCGAGGCGGGTGACCGCATGATGTTTCTTGCTGATGGGAAGGTAGTAGAAGAGGGAGAACCTGCTCAAATGCTGCGGAGACCTCAGGATCCTCGCACCAGGGCGTTTCTGTCCAACTTTGCTGCTCTCTGGGGTGAGGAAGAAGAGTGATCCTGACGGCGGTGACGAATATGGCGATGGTTGATGTCGTGGATGCACTGGAGTACATGTGGAGTCATGTTCCTTTTCTGCTGATCGGCGCCCGTGTATCTCTGGAACTGGCAGCTGTGGGGATTGCCCTGGGGCTGGTGCTGGGATTGGTGCTCGCCCTGCTGCGCACGTACAGCAGCGGGATTCTTCGCGTCATGGCCGAGGTTTACATTACTGTATTTCGCGGAACTCCCCTGTTGCTGCAGTTGTTCGTCATTTACTACGGAATGCCGGATCTCGGACTGACGATTTCGGGGCGGGCTTCCATCTACATTGCGCTGGGACTCAACAGCGCCGCTTATCAGGCCGAGTACTTCCGGGGTGCACTTCAGGCAGTAGATCGGGGTCAGATTCAGGCGGCTCGCTCTCTTGGGCTTTCCCGCTGGAGTGCCATCCGTCTGGTGGTTATTCCTCAGGCCGCCAGGATTGCTCTTCCCGCCTGGTCAAATGAAGTAGTTTACATGGTCATGAATAGCGCAATTGCCTTCACTATTGCAGTACCTGAGCTGCTTGCAAGATCCAAGATGCTCATCAGCTGGCATTACCGACCCATCGAGGTGTTCATTCTGGTTTCGGTCATTTACGTTGTTATGCTCGGAATTGTCTCACGAGGGTTGGATTATGTTGAATCGTGGATTCGCATTCCCGGGTTGCTGCTGGAAAGTAAGAGGTGACAACGGGTACATGTGAGCTGATGACACTGAATGGAGAATAGTGCGACGTGCGCTGAAGGAGGTGCCCCGGCCAGGAGGGCTTGGATTGCCTGATCCTGCGAGGTGTCCGTTCCCCCTGATGGTCACAGGTGGCGGGACGGTGCAGAAGTCATAGAGGGGGCGCGCGCCGCCATGGGGTCACGGGCGAGGTACGGAACTGGCCCGCGGCAGGTATGCGGCTGTGAGCGGGTTCAGTTCCTGTCAGGACCTCTCCCCGCAGTCTGCTCGTCGGTGGGGGCGTGCGGCGGCCGGGGAGACGATGCGGGATACGGACCTGGGGTGTTGATCACCAACCTACACCACACCCCCGGTCGCTGGAACTCCCTGGGGTGGGCATCAGGGGGATGATACGAGACGGCACTTTCCTGGCCGCAACGGCCGGTCGTTGGCTAGGCGCATAACTTGGGCTGGACGGACAGCTGGGATTGCACCCTCAACGGAATCACCCACCTCCGACCGGAGTTGACCGTCTGAGGTGAGGACGTGGGTGAGCGAGGATTCCAGTGGTCAGACTGGAGAGTCTCGCCGAAGCGGCCCAATGAGTGCCCGTTGGGCGTCCGCTCATTGAAGATGCTGGTGGAGTTCAGTTCGGAGTCGGTTCTATCACTCACACTCGCCTGGCATATGCCTCGCGAGGGGTTGGAGGCCAGATGACATGGGCAAGTACAGTTCGTTTTACTCTTCTGGGATTGAAGAGGGCGTCAGGGTCCTGTCGGCACAGGAGAAGATGGCCATGCGGAAGACGAGGCAAATGCGCCTAAGCTTTGGCGATCCAAGTCCCGCTTCATTTCCGAATGATGAAGTGGTCGAGGCTCTCACTCTGGCGTTCCGGGAGGAACCGGACCTGGTTCTTCAATACGGTGCAGGAGAAGTGGCGGAGGATCTGCGGGCCTTTCTCTGCGAGCGAGCGGCCCGGAGGGGCATGTCTGCTTCCAGGGAACAGCTCCTGGTGACAAGTGGATCCACCGAGGCTCTGGATTTGGTGAGCAGGATCCTCCTTGACCCGTCTGATCTGATCTTCACTGAGGCTCCGACTTTCATGGGAGCACTGAGTGTCTTTCGGAAGTTTGGTGTTCAGATACAGGGGTGTGAGCTCGATGAAGACGGACTGAGAACGGACGCTCTTGCATACGATCTGGATCGGCGTCTCCGCAACGACCATACCATGCCCAAGTTCCTGTATGTGATTCCCAATTTCCAGAACCCGACCGGTACCACCATGTTGTTGCAGCGGCGCCGCGAGCTTCTCTCGCTGGCCGCAGAGTACAACCTGCTGATTCTCGAGGATGATGCTTACGGTGAATTGCGTTTTGAGGGTGAGGATGTGCCCACGCTGTGGGAGCTGGATGAAGAGGGTCGAGTCATTCACGTCGGCACGTTCTCCAAGGTGATTGCCCCCGGACTGCGGCTCGGCTGGGTGTTTGCCGATGAGGAGATAATCGGCCAGCTGGATGCCATGCGACCGGGCTACGGCAACGGGGTGAGCGAGAGTCTGGCTGCGAAATACTGCCGCCGGATGGTCGACTTCGATGCCCGCGTGGCATCCCTGCGGGAGATGTATCGGCAGAGGCGCGACGTCATGCTGCGGGCCCTGGAGGAGCACATGCCCGGGGATGTCAGGTGGAACCGACCGGCCGGTGGCCTCTTCATCTGGATGCGGCTTCCGGAGGGGATTGATTCCGATCAATTCGTCGCGAAGGCAGGGCTGAGAGGGGTTGCCCTGCTGCGAAGCTCCCTCTTCTACCCAGATGGTGTGGCCAGTGATGGCCTGCGCTTGTCATACAGCCTGGAGTCCCATGACGGTCTCGAGCAAGCCGCACGCATCATGGGGGAGCTCATGCGGGACATGAGGTGCAGCTGACGCGGGGGTGGGCTGCAGCCTGAATGCGCGTTTCCAGCGGGTTCCGGACACTGTCTCCCGAACCCGAATTCCAGGATGCTGCCACGGGTGTTCCCTTGTGGTTCCCCTCTCACATTCACGCGCCAACTCGTGGAGAACCGCTTGTCTGCCAGTATATCCCCTGAACGGCACTCCCGGTGTTGTTGACCGGGATCCCTTGCTCTGGTCGCTTGCCTCTGGGCTTGCTTGCTTTCTCAGGGGGCTGATGTGGCGGCGTCTGTTATGTCTGTGCTGCTGAACACACCGTGCAATCGGGTGCCGCCGGATTGCGACTTGAATTACATCGGTCAGGCGCCACATCCCGTGGTTGCCGACTGGACCCAGG
>JAWOBW010000075.1:0-3722 GCA_046484105.1 Bacillota bacterium | reverse complement strand
GGCGACCTCGCCAATCTGCCGGCAGTTGCCGACCTGGCCGAGAAATACGGCTGCATTTCCATGGTGGATGATGCTCACGGCGAGGGTGTGCTCGGTTCCCACGGGTCCGGCATCGTGGACCACTTTGGTCTCGGTGACCGCATTGACGTGGAAATGGGCACCCTGTCGAAGGCCATGGGATGCGTGGGAGGTTTCATAGCGGGGGATTCCCGCCTGATCGAGTACATCAGGCAGCGGGGACGTCCCTTCCTGTTCAGCTCCTCCCTGACTCCTCCCGAGGCCGGGGCCAACCTGGCCGCGGTCAGGAAGCTGGCGGCCAGTGATGACCTGGTCCGGAGGCTGTGGGACAATGCCCGCTACTTCCAGGGTGCCATGCGGGAGATCGGCTTCGACACCGGCCACACGGAGACGCCCATCACACCGGTGATGATCGGAGACGCTGGCGTGTCCGCGGAATTCAGCCGGCGGCTGTTCGGCAGAAACATATTCGCTCAGAGCATCGGATTCCCCACCGTTCCGGCGGGCATGGCCAGGATCCGGGTGATGCTCTCGGCGGTGCACAGTCGCGAGGATCTCGACTATGCCCTGGAGACTTTTGGCGATATCGGCAAGGAGATGGATCTCATCTGAGGCATTCCGCGCCAGGTTTCCTGCTCCAGCAGGGAACCTGGCTCCCCTTCACCTTTCTTCGGGACCCCTGTCGCAAAAAGGTTATGTAGCCTCGTCACAGAGTGACACATTTTTGCCGGGGCTTGCTTTATACTTTACCTCACCAAATCAGATCGGGGCAGGGGGGTGCGGGAGAGTGCTGGATCACAGGCACCGATACACGGGCGGGGGAAGTGATGCCGCCGCAGATGGATGGAGATCGACTTGCGACCGGGTGAGCACACCTCTCGCCGCCCTGGCGGTGCGGGAGTTCATCATGTACGCCGCCGTATTCATGATGGGAGTCTTCATCGGGCGGGCCCAGATTATGAACCTGCTGGCTCCCTTTAGCATACCCTATGTCCTCGCCTCCCTCTGTTGGAGCCGTCGGATGACCCCATTTGCGCTCATCGGCGTAGCCCTGGGCCGGGGATGGCTCGTGGGTTACGGAGCCGCCGTATCCGAGGCGCTGATGTTGGCGGCCTTCTGGCTCAGCGCTGAGATGATGTGCGGCAGCTGGCGAGAGGAGAGCGCCCCGCGAGGGGTGGTGGGTGTGGGAGTGGGAGCGTGCGTCATCTTCCGCGGAGCAGCTCACCTGTGGACGGGAGCGACCCTGTATCGGCTGTGTCTTCTGCTGTTCGAGATGATCATGGTGGCCTGCTCATCGTTGGTGTTTCACCGGGCGCTGCCGCAGGTTCTCTCTCCGGAGGAGCGCCCGGAGGGGGCGGACTTCGGGTCGAACCTGGCTGCCGGCATCTTCGGCGGGGTGCTGCTTCTGGGAACCGCCGGGCTCCGGATCGGCGACCTCCGCGTGATCTGGGTGGTTGCCACCCTGCTGGTGATGTCCTTCGCCGGCCGGGGCGTCACCGGGGGAATCGCCGCAGGTGCGGCCGTTGGACTGATCGTGGGTTTCTCCCTGCACTTCGATCTGCCTCTGGCCCTCGCCCTCGCCTGCGCCGGGGCTGCGGCCGGATGTATGGCGAGGTGGGGCCGGGCCGGAGTTGCCGCCGGCTTCATCAGCGGCATGCTGGCGGTGTCGTGGCTGTCCAGTGCGGGGGCGGTTCCCTCGCCGTGGGAGTTTCTGGCCGCGGTGGGGCTGTATCTGCTGAGTCCGCTGGGGCTGGACTACGGTGCCCGCCGCGAGGTGGCGGCGGCCGCAGCTGGCAGGCCGTGGTTCGCAGCTGAGGAGTCCAGTGCGCGGCTGTTTCGTCGGGTGCAGAAGCGGCGCCGGCCGCGGGAGGCAGTGGCATCGCTGTTTCGGCGCATTCGATCACCCGGTGGTCCTCGCGATGAGGGCGAAGTCCCTGAGCGAATGCGCTCCTTCGCCAGGGTGTTCAGGCGCCTGGCCGATTCATTCTCTGAGGTGAGCACTGCGGAGCAGTGTTCCTTCACCGACCAGGAGAGGGAAGCCGAGATCCTGGATCGGGTGGGCCAACAGGTCTGCAGGAAGTGTGATCGCTACTCCGAGTGTTGGCAGGATCAATTCATGACCACCTACCGCATCCTCTCCGAAGTTCTCGCCACCTTCGAGATCGACGATCAGAGGAGCATAGACGCCCGCATCAGGAAGCTGCAGCAGCACTGCCGGGGGATGTCTGACTCCGTGTTGGAGGCCATGCGGTCGAGCTGGACCTTGCAGCGGATGGGTATGAACTGGTCCTCGCAGTTCGCCGAGACTAGAGATCTGGCCGCGGCGCAATTCAGGGGAATTGCCGACATGATGGAAGATTTCGCCCGGGGCGCAGCTTCGGGCTCCCGGCCGCAGCGGTCCCGGAAACAGTGCCGCCTGCGCTACGACGCCGGGGTAGCGGCCATAGCCCGGGGAGGTCATCGGGCCAGTGGTGACAGCCACCTGGTGCGCAAGCTGAGGGCGAGGGACCTCGTGGTCCTTCTCAGTGACGGCATGGGTGCCGGCGACCGCGCCAGGCAGGAGAGTAGAGCGGCGGTATCGCTGCTCGAGGAGCTGTTGGAGCTGGGTTTGGATCGAGACGCGGCCCTTCGCACCGTCAACTCGGTCCTGGTGCTTCGTTCCACGGAAGAGATCTTCGCCACCGTTGACATGCTGTCCGTCGATCTCGTCACGGGAAGGGCCGAGTTCACCAAGATCGGCGCGGCCCCGACCTTCATCACGCGGGGCCGGGAGGTGTTCTGCATCCCATCGCAGGTCATACCGATCGGGATATTGAACGAGGTTGCCCCGGAAAGCACCAGCCGGGTAATCCAGCCGGGAGACACAGTCGTGATGATGACTGACGGGGTCATGGAGGCCCTGGGCGATCTCACCGAGAGCCAGAAGAGGAATTGGATTGCACGTTTCCTCCAGTCCGGCCGCTGGGATTGCTCCGAGGACCTGGCCAGCGCCCTGGTAGCTCAGGCTGCCTCGCTCAGCGTCCACGGGCCGGTGGATGACATGAGCGTGGTGGCCGTCGAGTTCCTGGAACGCTGAGAATCGCCGTCTCGTTTCCCCGCTTCATGTTCCGGCCACGACAGTTCCCGTCATTGACCGCCCCCCGAGTAATCCGTCAACAGCGTGGTGGTCTCGGCGTTGACGTTGTAGTATCGGACCAGACGGTGCGGGGCCTCGGTCTCATACCAGCCGTATTGCCCCGCGCCGACGAGTTCTACCTTCCACGCGGGTATCTGTCCGACTGGCGTGGACACGGTTTCCTCTCCGACGACGCGGACGGTAATCTCGGTCTTGCTGCCGGACCGGGTGATTATCAGGTTCAGTTTTTGCTGGAAGCCATCTTCCAGGGGCAGGGTGCGGAGCAGGGCAATGAACTGCTCATTGTCGTAGTAGGGCGGGGAGGGGAGGCGGATCTCGGCGCTTTGCGGTCCGTCGGGGCGAGAGGCCTCCAGGAATACCCTGTCCTCGGTGTATTCGGCGTTGTAGGTGGCTAGCTGCTGCCCCTCGAGGCTGGCGGAGAAATCGGTGCTGCGGGGGAGCAGTTCATCTCCTGTGGCCAGCACCTCAGTTATCTCCGAATTGCTGCCGATGATCTGTTCCTTGATGATGAGCCAGTCTTCTTCCGCCTGTTCCATCGAGATGATCATCCTGCCGATGAGTTCGCCTC
>JAWOBW010000045.1:0-2960 GCA_046484105.1 Bacillota bacterium | reverse complement strand
CAGTAATGTATATGAGCCTTGGTGGATATTATGAACAGGGGAAGGAATCCCCGGAAGTGCACAGGTGACGCCCTGCGGCAGCGACAGGGGGACCAGTCCCTGCCGTCAGGGCATCACCTGTGCACTTCCGGGGATTCCTTCCCCTGTTCATAATATCCACCAAGGCTCATATACATTACTGTCCGCGTGCGGACAAGTGATCATGGTGTGTCCGGGAGAAAGGGACCGGTGTGCCGAAGGAGGGATGCTGGGGCATGGTAGAAGAGAATGGAGCGGCTGTATTTCACGACATAGCCGAGCGAACGGGCGGAGACATCTACATCGGGGTGAGTGGTCCTGTCAGGACGGGCAAGTCCACTTTCATAAAGCGATTCATGGATCTCATTGTCCTGCCAAATATTGTGGACAAACACGAGCTCGAACGGGCGAAGGACGCCCTGCCGCAGGCCGGAACCGGCAAGGCGGTGATGACCACCGAGCCGAAGTTTGTCCCCGATGAGGGCGTTGAGGTCGAGGTCATTGAGAATGTGACACTGACGGTCAGGCTGGTCGATTCAGTGGGGTTCCCCGTGGAGGGCGCCACCGGCTACGAGGATGAGGATGGCCCCAGGATGGTGGTGACCCCCTGGTTTGACTACGAAATACCCTTCGAAGAGGCTGCCGAGATAGGTACCCGGAAGGTGATGGTGGATCACTCCACCCTGGGACTGGTGGTCACGACCGACGGCAGCTTCGGTGACCTGGGCCGAGAGAGCTTCGTGCCCGCCGAACAGCGGGTGATCGCGGAGATGAAGAGCACCGGCAAGCCCTTCGTGGTCCTGATGAACAGCGCTCATCCCGAGCGGGAGGACACGTTGAAGCTCTGTGACGATCTGAAGGAAGAGCACGATGTCTCGGTGATATCGGTGGACTGTGCCCTCCTGAATGAGGGGGACATAGAGCTCATCATGGAGCAGCTGCTGTACGAGTTCCCGGTCAGGGAGGTGCAGGTCAACCTGCCGGCCTGGGTTGAGGAGCTGGAGAAGGATCACTGGTTCCGGGAGCAGCTGGAGGCCTCCATCGGGCAGACGGTGGAGCAGATTGAGCGGCTGCGGGACATCTACGAGGCCATCTCTGAGCTGCGCGATAGTGACTTCACCGAGGCGGTCACCCTGACTGACCTCGAACTGGGTACTGGTGTGGCCAGCATAGACATGGCCGCTCCCGAGGAGTACTTCTATCAGATCCTCGGGGAGATGAACCACGTGGAGCTGACGGGTAAGGCCGACACCATCCGGCTGATGAAGGACCTGGTCATCGCCAAGCAGGAGTACGACAGGATCGCGGGGGCACTCACGGACGTGAGGGAGGTTGGCTACGGACTGGTCATTCCCAGCGTTGACGATGTCGAATTTGAACAGCCGGAGCTGGTGCGTCGCGGGAGCCAGTTTGGCATACGCCTGCAGGCACGAGCTCCCTCCCTGCACTTCATACGGGCGGACATCTACACCGAGATCACGCCGATGGTGGGCTCGGAAAGGCAGTCGGAGCAGCTGGTGACCTATCTGACCGAGAGGTTCGAGGACGATCCCGAGGCCATTCTCAGCACTGACATCTTCGGCAAGCCCATAGCCGACCTCCTGCGGGAGGGAATTGAGGATAAGTTATATCAGATGCCCGAGGACGCGCGCGAGAAGCTGCAGGAGACCCTGGTGCGGATTCTCAACGAGGGAACTGCAGGCCTCATCTGCATCATCATTTGAGGATGGGGCGCGACGAAGGATGACCGGCCCGGGTGTGATTGCGGGCCGGTCATCGGGGTGCTCGCGACGGGGGAGAGGACCGGACGCGGCGGCGGTTTCCCGAGCTGGCCGGCACCCTCGCCGCGTCTCGAGGGGGTACTGTCGTCAGCCGGGGGCCCAGTTGTGTTCCAGGCTCCTGCGGTCAGTCCAGGCAGAGGGGAAGGTAGGCGGCATACACGGATCGGCGCACAGCTGCGGGTGTCCACTGGGGATCACCGAGTCGGACGTGGGGCTTGGAGGTCGGGCCGTGGTAGTCGCTTCCCACTGTCACGTCCAGGCCCAGGTCGCGCGCCAGTTGGTGGAACATTTCCGCCTGCTCGCGGTTGTGCCAGGATGTGTATGCCTCCAGTGCTTCCAGTCCCTCGTCTTTCAGGGACCTGATAAGCTGTGTCACCACATCGGCCTGCAGATACCTGGACAGGACGCCGGGGTGGGCGAGGACTGGCACGGCGTCCATCTGCTGGATCATCCCCACGATCTCAGTCGGCGCAATGCTCTGCAGGGGGGAACTGGCGACGCCGCCGGGGGAGAAGAAGTCGCGGTAGAAGGAGCTCCAGTCCGGTCTCTCGGGTGTTCCGTAGGCGAAGAGTCTTTCATCTGAGGGGTTCAGCTGGTGCAGCATGGCCAGAAGGGCTCCCGTCTTGGGAGGCCTGCCGCCCGCCAGTTCCACTGCTCTTTCCGCATCGACCCGGAAACCCTGCGCCTCGAGGAGGTGGAGTCTCCTGTCAGCTTGCCGACGACGGTATCGGTCGTTGGTCTGCAGGATCTCCCGGAGGGTCGGATGGTTAGGGTCGATTCCGTAGGCGAGAATGTGCACCTCAACCCCCCGGAGGCCGGAGGATATCTCGACCCCGGGCAGGACTGCAATTCCCGGGGGTGAGGTGTCTAAAGTGGCAGCTGCAGAATCGTGGTCGGTGAAGGCAATCATGTTCACACCGGCCCTTTCAGCCGCCGCGACCAGCTCCCGGGGCGAGTAATCTCCGTCGTCGCTGAAGTGAGTGTGCACGTGCAGGTCGGGAAAGCGGGGTCCGGACAATTGAATCCCTCGCAATCTTTGACACCGGGTCCCATCACGGATATAATACCATCAACGCGATGATGGAGACAGGCTTTTCGGATAGCGTAGCCGCCAGAGAGGAAGCCCACCGGCTGAAAGGCTTCCGCTTCGTCCCGAAATAG
>JAWOBW010000037.1:0-3138 GCA_046484105.1 Bacillota bacterium | reverse complement strand
CATCCACACCTCCTCACCGCTCAGCTGTGACCGTCGCCGGTGAATCGCGGGTGCCGGCTGAATGACGCTCAGCGCAGCTGGTGCAGAATCCGAAGAACAACAGCGACTGGTCACAGATCTCAAAACCGTCTGTCTGAAGAAGTGACTGCATCTCTTCCGGTGCGGGACACGACGTCTCCATGACCGTTCCGCAACCGAGACACACCAGGTGGCAGTGTGGTGACGACTCCTCGCCGTCGAATTCGTACCGGGCGACGCCGTCGCCGACATCCAGTTTCCTGATGAGCCCCACTTCCTCCAGCACCGACAGGGTGCGGTAGACAGTGGACAGCCCCAGCTGATGCTTCTCCCGGGCAGCGTCGTGGATCTCCTGGGCAGTGAAATGGACTCTCGGTTGCCGGGCCAGAAGCTCGAAGATCACCTCGCGCTGCCGGGTGGGGCGATAGTTCTCGTCGCGGAGCTTGGACCTCGCCTCACGGATCAGGTCCCGCAATGACCTTCACCTCCATCCCCCCCGACCTCCGCGACCCCGGCCTCGACGACGCCAACCGTGACCCGGAGCCGCTCGCACCACGTCCTCACCGCCGCATTGCGGACACACCAGATCAAGGGTCTCGCCGGGATTGTCACGCCACACCTGGCCACACGCGCGACACAGGTGACGCCCCATCAGACGATAGCTGCCTCCTTCGATTCTCATTGCCTTGCCTTCCGTCAGGGCCGCGGCCACCTTCTCGTGGGCGGAACTCAGTATGCGGTGAAAGGTCGCCCGGGAGATGTGCATTTGCTCCGCACACCTCTCGTGATCCAGGCCTTCCCGGTCCTTCAACCGTATGGCTTCCAGCTCGTCGATGCTGAGCCGGACCTCATCCAGCTCCACTCGCGGAACACCCACCGGCTTGAAGTAGTCGTACGGCGGCAGGAAGTCCACTGTTCTCCTCTTGGGTGGCCTCGGCATCTTGCACCCCCAATATGAACATATGTTCATAACCTACATCAATGATAGCATTTTCTCCGTCTGTGTCAAGAGTCGTCGGTCAGGCGCCTGGCCAGATCATTGATGGCAGCACCGGCCTCAGACTCACTGTCATCGACCAGAAGTCCGGCCTCCTCCCGGCCGGAAGTCAGGTTCGAGTCCATGGGAATTCTGGCCAGCAGCGGCACCCCCAGCTCATTGGCGAGGAGCTGTCCGCCGTTTCTGCCGAAAGGATGCAGAGTCTCGCCGCATTCCGGGCAGGTCAGAGAGGACATGTTCTCCACAACTCCCATGATCTCGGTATTGGTCTGCCTGGCCATATTCCCCGCCCTGCTCGCGACCCTGACACTGGACAGCTCCGGCAGCGTCACCAGCAGCAGCGAGGCACGAGGCAGCCTCTGGGCCACCGTCAGGGGCACGTCTCCGGTGCCGGGGGGCAGATCGATCACCAGGTGATCCAGATCGTCATCCCAAAGAACATCGTTGACGAACTGATCCACCGCCTTCATCAACAGCGGTCCCCGCCAGATGACAGGAGTCGTGTCGTCGACGAAGAATCCCATGCTCATGACCTGCATCCCGTGAGCCTCGAGGGGTTGGATCCCCTCCTCGCTCATCTCCGGTCCCCCGTGCACTCCGAGCAATCGCGGCACGGTGAAACCGTAGATGTCAGCATCCATGATCCCCGTTCGATAACCGAGCCTCGCCAGCGCGCGGGCGAGATTCACCGACACGGTGGACTTGCCGACCCCTCCCTTTCCGCTGGCCACGGCGATGATTGCGGTCTTGCTCTCTTCATTCATCAGTGTCGACTCGGACATAGTTCACCTCTTTGTTCAATCTAGCCCCGCCATGAGGGCCTGGGTTCTGGACCATATCTTCCGTATACTGTCCGCCGCCGCGCCCGGGCCCGACTCAACCACTGCCCGACCGTTCACCATGGCGCGGGTCACACTGCGATCATAGGGGATTGTCCCCAGGAAGATCAGATCCCTTCGCCCGGTGAGGAGCTCAATGCGCCTGGTGAAATCCTCGTCCAGATCACAACGATTGACACAGACAGCAGCTGGAATGTCAAAGTGTCGGCACACATCCAGCACCCGCTCCAGATCATGCAGGCCGGAAACGGATGGTTCCGTCACAATCAGTGCAAGTGAGGCTCCTGACAACGAGGCGATGACGGGACACCCTATGCCGGGGGGACCATCGACCATGATCAGGTCGGCCCCCTTCTGCTCTGCCACCCGGCGCGATTCTTCCCGCACCTTGCTGACCAGCTTCCCCGAGTTGGATTCTCCGAAGCCAAGTCGGGCATGAACCATGGGACCACAGCGGGTGATGGAGCGAAACCAGTGCCCGGAGACGACATCGTGCATCGACACCGCGCCCTCGGGGCAGACGTGTGTGCACATTCCGCAGCCCTCACAGGCCAGATCATCGACGGAGAAGTCATCCGTTATGGCTCCGAACCGGCAGTGCTGGGCACACTGGCCGCACCGGACGCAGATCTCTGGATCGATGTTCGCCTGCTGTGAACTGATGAACTCGTGCTCCTCCCGCACCTGCGGCTCGAGGAGAAAATGTAGGTCCGGTGCATCCACATCGCAATCGGCCGTCACGAGTTTGTCTCCAGCCAGGACCGCGAGGGAGGCGACCAGTGAAGTCTTTCCAGTCCCGCCCTTTCCACTGAGGATGACCAGTTCCTTCATCATCCATCACCTCTTCCCGCCGCCACCTTCAGGGCCCGGGCCAGATCCAGAAACCGCTGCGACCACTGCTCAGATGCCTCGGCAATCAGGCCTCCCTGAGCGTAGACGGAGGCCAGCTTTCGGTCCCAGGGCAGCTGCGCCAGAATGGGGATGTCGCGCGAGCGGCAGTACTGCTCAACCCGGTCGTCACCCATGTCGCACTGATTGATGACCACCCTGACCGGTATCTGCATCTTCTCGCACATCCCCACCGCCATCTTGAGATCGCTTAGGCCGAAGGGAGTCGGCTCTGTGATGAGAAGACACAGATCAGCACCCCTGACTGAGGCAATCACCGGACAGGAGGTGCCCGGCGGGGCGTCGAGGATGACCAGGGCATCCTCTGGGGCCTGCTTTCGGACGGCCTCGATCACGGGCACCGCAATGGCCTCTCCCGGATTCAGTTCGCCCCCG
>JAWOBW010000296.1:0-12019 GCA_046484105.1 Bacillota bacterium | reverse complement strand
CCACGAAAACCGGCACCTCCACCTCGTCATACGCCATCTCCCGGAATACCGCCCGCATGCTACCCTCGATTTGCTGCCGCGCCTCCACTCGCGCTGTCGCCTCGGCATAGTGATTCATACGGCCCCTCCATCTTTACTTCTTTACTGTGTTACCTTATGAAAGCATAAAGAGACAATAACACTCTCTCATTGAACTGTCAACGGCAGCAATCAGTAGAATCTGTGGGCGCCGCTGCCCCCGGCAGCGGGCTCAAAGCGGGATGCAGGTGAGCCGATGCTCACCTGAGGTGGTGGGTCTCACTCAGACCGCTCGGCCGCAAAGGAGGCGTCATCCTCCTCTTCAGCCGACAGCCGCTCAATCGCCATAGTGTAACCGTCGGCGCCATAATTGAGAAAACGCTTGATCCTGCTTATGGTCGCTGAGCTCATGCCCGTCTCCTCGACCACTTCCTCGTATTTTGCCCCGTCTTGGAGCATCTCGGCGGCACGGAACCTCTGGGCCAGAGTTCGTATCTCCGTCACCGTGCACAGATCCTCGAAAAACCGATAGTACTCCTCAGTTCCCTTCAGCGTCTGCATGGCCTGAAACAGCCGATCGACGTGCGGATTGCGCAGCCGCTCGTCAAATGCCATACGATAAACCCCCTTTCCCGGGTCCCAGTTGACTCATTTCTTCTACTCTCTCCGGAATGATTCCTCCCTTTCACCTCTGCCCTCCCGACGCACTTTCATCTTCTTAGCCACAATTATTGCCCGGGAAATGTCCTCCCCTGGGAGCCAGTACACGTAGCGCTGCACGGTCAGCAACCCTTCCCCCCGCAGCCGATCTGCTCCCTCCCTCAATTCGTCGATTGCCCCCGGGCCTTTCCACCACCCGCAGGCTCCGCCCCTCCTCAGGAGAGGAGCACACAGCCCGGCCAGCTGCCACACCGGTGCCACCGCGCGGCTTACACAGAGATCCCACCGAGGAGCACCCTCCATGGTAACGCCCAGGTCGCCCTCACCGGCTCGCCCCCTGACCACCCGCACATTCGTCAGTCCCATGGCATCGGCGGCGCTGAGAAGAAACCCCACCTTCTTCGCCGCACTGTCCAGCAGGGTAACCTCCCACCCAGGGCAGGCGACACCCGCCACCAGGCCGGGAAACCCTCCGCCACTGCCCACATCGACCACCCGAAGCCCTGCGGAACCCGCCGTCGCTGCCAACCATCGCACTCCCAGCAGCGAGTCCACCAGGTGACGCCGAACCAGTCTGGCGGCATCCGAAGCGGCTACCAGATTCAACCGGGCGTTGAACCGAAGGACGTGCTTCAGGTGAATCAGAAGGCGTTCAACCTGCCAATCCGTGAGCGTCACTCCAGCCGAAGCGAGCTGTTCCCTGATACTCCCCTCTTCCACCCGGGTATCTCCCTTCAA
This sequence comes from Bacillota bacterium, assembly GCA_046484105.1. Classification (GTDB taxonomy): domain Bacteria; phylum Bacillota; class Sulfobacillia; order SLMV01; family SLMV01; genus PWUC01. Next base: position 10,603 of record JAWOBW010000296.1, on the reverse strand, counting down.
CCTCGCGTAACCCACACCATGAGGACAGAAATGTCCGCCGGCGTCACTCCGGGAATTCGCATCGCCTGCCCCAGAGACCTCGGGCGCACCTGCTCCAACTTCTCCCTCGCCTCGCGGGACAGACCACGCACCTCCTCATAGCAGATGTCCTCCGGAATCGCCCGACTCTCTGACCGCCGAAATCTCTCAATCTGCCGATTCTGCTTCTCTATGTATCCGGCGTACTTAAGGGCAATCTCCACCGCCTCGCTGACTGCGGGAGCGAGATCGGGCGCGTCATCATCAATCTCGGCAAGATCATCATACCGAATCTCGGGGCGCCGGAGTAACTCGGCCAGGCTCGCCGCATCATGAAGACAGCTCGTACCGCGATTCTTCAGCCACCTGTTCACCTTACCCTGGCCCCTGACGCGCGTATTTCGCAGCCGTTCTATTTCTCCATCCACCAGCTGGCGCCTCAGCCGCATCCGGTCATATCGAACGCGGGAAGCCAGTCCCAGCCTTCGGCCGAGGGAGGTTAGGCGAAAATCCGCATTGTCCTGTCTCAAAATCAGCCGGTATTCTGCGCGCGAGGTGAGCATTCTGTAGGGTTCTTCAACACCCAGCGTCACCAGATCGTCAATCATGACTCCAATGTAGGCCCGGGACCGATCCAGGATCTCCGGATCTTTCCCTTCCAGCCATCTGACCGAGTTAATTCCCGCCATGAGCCCCTGACCGGCGGCCTCCTCGTAGCCCGACGTGCCGTTGACCTGCCCGGCACAGAACAGGCCTCGCACCTTCTTGCTCTGAAGCGACGGTTCCAGCTCCCGCGGGTCGACGCAATCATATTCTATCGCATATCCGGGACGGACAATCTCCGCCCGTTCTAACCCGGCAATGGAATTCAACATCGCCATCTGCACATCCTCGGGCATGCTGGTCGACAGGCCGAGGACATACATCTCCTCACTGTCCCAGCCCTCCGGCTCGAGGAATACAGGATGAGAGGTGCGATCGGGAAAGCGCATCACCTTGTCTTCCACCGACGGGCAGTAGCGAGGTCCAATGGACTCAATGGTGCCGTCGAACAGCGGTGAGCGGTCGATGCTGTCGCGGATGACGGCATGAGTTCGCTCCCCGGTGTGCGTGAGCCAACAGGGAAGCTGTCGCCTCGGCAGGCGATCCGGGCTCTCCCGCAGCAGCGGGTCGTTGGCCCGCGCCATATATGAAAAGGCCCTCGGTCGCCGGTCCCCGTCCTGCCGCCTCATGCGGTCGAAGTCGACCGTTCCCCGAGCCACCCGCGGGGGAGTCCCCGTCTTGAAACGACCGATGGTCAGGTTGTGCCTCCGCAGATCGGCCGACAGCTCCGTCGCCGGCATCAGACCGTTGGGTCCAGAGTCGTAGGCGTAACCGCCCGTGACAACCCGGCCGTTGAGATAGACCCCGGCCGTCAGAATCACCGCCGGTGCGCCGTAGTGAATCCCTGTCTTCGTGGTCACACCGCACACCCTGCCATCGCGGGAGCGAATTCCATCCACCGCACCCTGTTTGACCCGCAGACCAGACTGCAGCATCAACACCCGCCGCATCCTCCCGGAATAACCGGCCTTGTCAGCCTGCGCCCTCAGCGCCCTGACCGCTGGCCCCTTGCCCGTGTTCAGCGTCCTGATTTGCAGGCAGCAGTCATCGATTGCCCTGGCCATCTCACCACCCAGAGCGTCGATCTCCCGCACCAGCTGGGCCTTTGCCGGACCTCCGATGGCGGGATTGCACGGCATCGAACACATGCTGTCCACGTTGAGAGTGAGTAGGAGGGTCGACTTTCCCAACCGCGCCGCCGCCAGAGCGGCCTCCGCCCCGGCGTGCCCACCGCCGACAACGATCACCTCGTAGTCACCGCCGTGGTGCACCGCATCCGCCTCCAAACGAGTCCTCTATCGATTCCTGCCCATCCCCATATCCCTGCGCGCCTCCGCGGGTTGACAGGTATAACCCCGGGCCACATCAATCATGCGGCCAGCACCAGCAAAGCCTCCCGGATCACGGCCGCGGCGCGAAAAAGGAGCGCTCACCCTCCCCGTCGCTCTTCACCCGACTCAATCACTTCCCCACGCAGAACTTGCTGAAGATTCGGTCGAGCAGGTCCTCTCCCGCCGCCTCACCCGTGATCGCCCCCAGCGCTTCCAGGCACTCCCTGAGGTCTATGCTGACCAGGTCCGCCGGGAGCCCGCCTTCCAGCCCCACCGCTGCGTCTTCCAGGGCGCCCCGGGCGCGGCGCAGCGCCTCCTCGTGGCGGGCATTGCCGATCACGACGCCTTCCCAATCCGCTCCCGGGCCATCTTCACCCACCACCAGTTCGAATATGGCAGCTTCCAGATCGTCCAGGCCCTCGCGCGTACGGGCCGACAGGCGGACAACCGGAATCTTGACCCCGACCAACTCAGTAATGCTCGCGTCGCTGACCGCACCAACACGCAGGTCTATCTTGTTGACAACCGCAATGATCCTCGCGCCCTCGATCGCGTTCAGCTGATCCGCCACCCGCCTGTCATCCTCCGTGGGTTCGATCGAATCATCGAACATCGCCAGGATCAGCTCCGCCCCACGCGCGGCCTCTTGCGCCCGGCGAACCCCCATCTCCTCGGCGCGATCTGAGCCCTGCCGCACACCCGCGGTGTCCGTCAGCAGCAGCGGCACCCCCCGCACCACCAGCGTCTCCTCCAGCACATCTCTCGTCGTCCCGGGAAGCTCGGTCACGATGGCCCTTTCCCGCTGAAGGAGGGCGTTCAGCAGTGACGACTTCCCCACATTGGGCCGACCGAGGATCACTGTGCGGACCCCCTCACGATAGGAGCGGCCCGCCGACGCCGTCTCCAGCAGACGTGCAATCTCGTTCCCCACCTCCCGGAGCTGTCTACAGGTGTCGGCCCGGCTCTTCTCCTCAATATCCATCTCCGGGTAGTCAAGCACCACTTCCAGATGAGCCATGAGATCAATGAGGGAGGATCGCAAATGACCAATCCTCTCTCCCAACTCCCCCTCCAGCTGCCTCAGCGCCAGACGGGCCCCCACTCTGGATCGCGCGGCGATGATATCGGCCACCGCCTCCGCCTGGGTCAAATCCAGCCGTCCGTTGAGAAATGCCCTGCGGGTAAACTCACCCGCCTCGGCGGTGCGCGCTCCTGCAGCCAGCACCGCCCGCAGCACTGCCCCCACCGGCACCGGTCCCCCGTGACAGTGAAACTCCACCACGTCCTCACCGGTGAAGCTGCGCGGCGCTTTCATCAGCAGTAGGAGCACCTCATCCGCCCTGCTTCCGTCCTCGGGATCCACAACATGGCCGTAATGGGCGGTGTGGGAGGGAGTATCCGCGAGGTTAATCACGCGCTTCCCCCCTCGCCGGAACACCTTCTCCGCCGCGCACAGGGCGCCCGGCCCGCTCACGCGCACCACGGCAATTCCACCAATGCCCGGTGGCGTCGCAACCGCGGCAATGGTGTCAACATCATCTGTCACGGTGGGATCCGTTGGCCTCCCCTTCACGTGCATGCATCCTCTCAACTGGGAACCAGAAACACCAGAGTGATCCCGGCGATGATCCGGGAGCCGCGCTGTGCGGAGGCGCCAACTATGAAAGTGGGGTGATCACCACGTATCGATGAGGGTCCTGCCCCTGACTCTCCGTGGTAACCTGGGGATGGTCCTGCAGTGAAACGTGAATGATCTTGCGCTCATGCGGCGGAAGAGGTTCCATGCGAACTGACCGGCCGGTCTTCGCCGCCCTCAACGCCATCCTCTCCGCCATCTCCGTAAGATTCCTCTTTCGTCGCTGGCGATAGTTGCCCGCATCGAGCACAACCGGTCGGCGATCTGACGAGCTCCGGCCCGCGGCCACATTGGCCAGGTACTGTAGCGCGTTCAGCGTCGCACCGTGCCGACCTATGATCAGGCCCAGGTCATCACCTTCAATCTCACATGCTATCACCTGATCTGACTCGCTCGCCGTCACTTCGGCGTCCTCGTTTATGTAGCTGAGCAGCTCGCGCACGAACTCCAGCACATACCGCACCTTGTTGCGATCCACGGTGACGCGGACCCGCGCCTCCCGTTGTCCTATGATCCCGAGGATGCCCCTGGAGCCCTCCTCAATGACCTCGACGCGCACTTCATCCCGAGACACTCCCAGTTCAGACAGCGCGTTGCGAACCGCCTCGTCGACATCCCGGCCGTGCCTGGTAATCCCGCTGGTCATCTCAGTCCGATTCCCCCTCCTCCTGCCTGTCCCTGTCGGCTGACGCCAGGGCGTTCACCACATACTGCTGACCCACGCCAAATATGTTGGTGACAGTCCAGTAGAGTGCCAACCCTGCGGGAAACTGCATGCTGATATATCCAATGAATAGCGGCATCGCGTACAGCATCACAGCTTGGCTGCCACCGGCAGCTTCCGCGTCTCCCGTGCTAATCTTGGTCTGAACATACGTGCTGATTGCCGCGAGGACTGGAAGAATGTATAGCGGGTCCGGTTGTGCCAGGTTGGGCAACCACATGAAGCTGGCGTCGGCGGCAAACTCAAACCCCCGCAGCGCCGAGAATATTGCAATGATCACCGGCATCTGCACCAGCATCGGTAGACAGCCGGCCGCCGGATTGACGCCGTGCTCTTTCCACAACTTGATGGTTTCCTCGTTCAGCTTCTGCGAATCGTCCTTATACTTTGCCTTCAGCCGCTCCAACTCCGGGTTCAGCTCACGCATCTTCAGCGTCGCCCGGTTCTGGGACATGGTGAGCGGTACCAGCACCAGCCGCACCAACAACGTCAGGAGAATGATGCCCCAGCCGTAGTTGCCGGTCATCTGACCGAAAAACTCAATCCCTTCACTGATCAGGCCTACCAGCGATTGCCACAGTGCTCCCACAATTCCTCAATCCTCGCCTCCCGGTGAGGCCGCAATCGACCCAGTGCAACCCCTCTGATCCTCCAGTTAATGTGATCATGGACACCCTAATCAAGTCAAATTGTCAGGGAACCGGGTCATACCCGCAAGATCCAAGTGGATGACACCGGAGAATTCTTCCGAGGGTCAGGTACCCCCCCCGTAGCGCGCCGTACTTCTCAACCGCCTCCACCGCGTATTCTGAGCAGGTGGGACGGAACCTGCAGCACCCTGCCGTCAGCAGTGAGATGTTCTGCTGATAGAATCGTAAGAGCTGAATGATGATCCGTTGCACTCGCTATCTGATCCCTTCACACCTCTCACGTCTTCTACAGCGCTCGCGTCAAACCCTTCCCCAGCGTCCCGCAGCAACCCCGACTGCCTGAACAGTGAAAGAGCCTCCTCCCTCAATTCTGAGAAGCGAGCCGATCCTGTCCGCCTGCGCGCCACCAGGACCACATCTGCCGGAATGTCGCCCACTGGCAGGCTTCTCAACACCTCCCGCAACCTTCTTCGCATCCGGTTGCGCAACACTGCACTGCCCAGTTTCTTTCCCGCCGCAACGCCCGCTCTCAGTCCCCCGGACTCTCGCCGCCGGTGATGCAGGACCATGAAACGCCCCACCTCAGAGGCCCCCTCCTCGAACACCCGCGAGAAGGTCTCGCCCCCCCGAAGCCGCCCCGCCTTCGGTCCCGCCTCGCCAGCCGTTCCGGCAGGCCCTCTCACTTCGTCAGGCGCTTGCGTCCCTTAAACCGCCTTCGCCTCAACACGCGACGGCCGGCCTTTGTCTTCATCCTCTTTCTGAATCCGTGTCTCCTTGCGGTCTTCTTGCGGCTGGGGTTATAAGTGCGTTTCACCATTTCCTGCAACCTCCCCTCTTCAGAAGCACCAAATCACATTGTACCATTGTACCCCCACGCACGGCCACTGCAAGGGCCTTCCGTCTGTTTTTCCTCCCCGGCAATGGGAGCAAGAGAGGCAGGCGGAGGCATCCCGTTAGTTCTCGAAATTCAATACGCACTCCGAGAGGAAACTTCCCCTCCGTCAAGAATATAGTATTAGTCCTGCTCCGTTAAGGCACGAGACTCATTTGTCCGACGTGAGTACTAGCATCAACAACAGGCACTATCATTTAGTAATATCCACAACCCGTACCCAGGTTATCCACAGGACCTGTGGATAACTCAACGGCACTCCCTTCTCTTGTGGATGGGACAGAGGCCAAGATAGCAGACAATGATCGTCTCCCAGTCCCTCCCTTGACACTATCAGTCTCTGTTTCGCCGTTGCTTGCGGTTGTGTAATCGTCAGCTGAGCGAATAATATGGAAGCTACCCTTGAACACTTCTTTGCCTCTTGCTCTCCCACTGCGACAACAGAGCGCAGCACGGGGCAGGATGTGTGTTGATCGCACAATTGGCAATTCTGAGCATATGGAGGAATTTCTAGATGTCGCTCAAGCTGGATGAAGTGTGGAATGAAACCCTCGATCGCGTGCGCCAGAAGATCCTCAGACCCAGCTTCGAGACCTGGTTGCGAACCTCACGTCCGGTTGAACTCGACGAGCACCACAACAACCTGGTGGTCGGCGTGCCCCACGAATTCGCCAAGCACTGGGTGCAGGAGAATTACGCCGACGCCCTGCAGGAGGCCCTCTCGGAAGTTGTGGGAGGGGATCTTTCCCTCAGCCTGGTGGTCACATCCGCGGAGGACAGTGAGGCCTCGCCGCCTCATCCTCCACCGAGGACCTCATCGCTGACGGAGGCCCCAGCCAGCAAGGGCAGCCGCCCAGTAATGACCGGTTCCTCCCTCAACCCGAAATACACTTTCGCCAATTTCGTAGTCGGCAACAGCAACCGCCTGTCCCACGCTGCTTCTCTGGCCGTGGCAGAGTCTCCGGCCCGCGCATATAACCCCCTCTTCATCTATGGAGGAGTCGGACTGGGGAAAACCCACCTCATGCAGGCAGTGGCCCACAGCGTACTGCGCAATTCCCCCTCGCACAATGTGGTCTACGTCTCGTCCGAACGTTTCGCGAATGAACTCATAAACTCCATCCGCGACACGGAGACCGTCAGTTTCCGCAACCGTTACCGCACCGTCGGCGTCCTGCTGATAGACGACATCCAGTTCCTCGCTGGCAAGGAGAGAACCCAGGAGGAGTTCTTTCACACCTTCAACACCCTGCACGAGGCAAACCGACAGATCGTCATCTCCAGTGATCGCCCGCCGAAAGAGATACCGACGCTGGAGGAAAGACTGCGGTCTCGCTTCGAATGGGGCCTTATATCCGATATTCAACCGCCGGACCTGGAAACCCGAATCGCCATCCTGCGCAAGAAGGCGGCGACCGAGCACCTCAATGCGCCGGATTCAGTCCTCAGGTACATAGCAGAGAACATAACCTCCAACATTCGCGAGCTGGAGGGAGCCCTCATTCGCCTGGTTGCCTTCTCTTCCCTGCATCAACAGGCCATTGATATGAACCTGGCCGAGCAGGCATTGCGAGACCTCATACCGAAGCAGAACATCGAGCCGGTCACTGTGAAGAAGATCCAGGAGGCGGTCGCAGCTCGTTACGACATAACCATCTCCGAGATGAAGGGTAAACGGCGGACACAGGCGGTGGTCTTTCCCCGGCAGGTTGCCATGTACCTGGCCCGAGAGCTGACCGACTCATCTCTACCGCAGATCGGACAGGAGTTTGGCGGAAGAGATCACAGCACAGTCATCCACGCCTGTCGAAAGATAAGTGATGAGAGCAAAGACAATTTGCAGCTGAAATCTATCCTAGACGACCTGAAGCGACAGATCTAAAGCCATCACTGACTCTCTTCCTGTGGACTACGTGGGTATAACCGGTTCATAAGACGTGGACAACTGTCGCGGAAACGAGCTGCTGTTGAGACTGTTGATAACATCACCGCAGACTTAACAGATTCCCAACAGGCTGCGGCCCCGGCTCTGACCGCCTCAACGGCAGTTTTGCACATAATCAACACCACTACTACTATGACTACTAAATATATTACTAATCAGTCATAATATCTTATAGGCGATGACCCCATCACTCAATGCAAACTGAAGGGAAGGTGTCCCATGAAAACCGCCATAGAGCAACAGTCCCTCTCGTTTGCTCTTCAGAATGTCTATCGCGCCATTTCTCCGGGAACTACCCATCCCATACTCACCGGTATACTGGTGACGGCACAGGAGGGGATTCTGCACTTTTCCGCCACAGACCTCGAGGTCAGCATAGAATGCACAGTCCCCGCACAGGTTGACCTGCCTGGGGCTCTGGTACTGCCTGGCAGGGAACTGGTGGAGATAGTGAACCGGATCCCTGGTGGGCACATAGAGATCATCGCACCTGAGGACCGGCACCAGGCGATCATAACCTGGAGATCCTCGGAGTTTGTTCTCAATGGGTATCCCCCGGATCAATTTCCCTCGCTGCCGACTGCCGACGAGGGGACCAGCTTCTCCATGCCGGCGAGAATTCTCAAGGATGCACTGGGCAAGACGGCATTCAGCGCTGGCAGCGGTGATGAAGTCATGCCGGTCATATGTGGCGTGCGTCTCCGTTTTGAGGAAGGTGACATCCAGACGACCGGGACGGACGGCTTTCGCGTTGCTGTGTGGGAATCATCGTTGCCCGGTGGTCCGGATGACATGGAGGTGGTTCTGCCCAAACCGAGTGTGACTGATCTTCTACGGGTCATCGATTCCCTCGATGCGGAGGAGAACGTCAAAATCGCCCTCTCCGAAAACCACGTCTTCTTCGAAACGGAGAGGGGAGTGAAGTTTTCGACGGTGGTGCTCGAAGGCCAGTATCCGGACGTTCTCTCCATGGTCATCTCTCCTGGAGGTTATGAGACCCGTGCGGTCGTGGATCGACGCGAGTTCACCGGAGCCTGTGAGAGAGCTGCCCTACTTTCGGAAGAGCACAGGGGGATTCGTCCAGTGCGCCTGCATGTGATGCGGGATCGTCTGGTTTTCAAGGCAAGTTCTGCCGAGCTGGGTGAGGCTTACGATGAGATTGAGGGTGAGGTAGAGGGCGATGACCTCAATATTCTCTTTCAGTCACGCTACCTTCTGGAGGGCATCAGGTACATGAACTCGGATCACATCGTGCTGAACTTCACCGATTTTGAGGGTGCGGCGATGATTCAGGGCCAGGGTGATGATCTCTATTCGTACATCGTATTGCCGATGAAGACCAAGTCCTGAGGGTGGACGTGGAGGTGTCCCGGTATCTGTGATTCTCGTGATGACCAACAGGCGCAGGATGTCCGGGTCGATTTCAACCGCCCCCTGCGGCTAGATTCAATGCTGAAGATCCTCGGCATATGCCCGACTGGAGGTATTGCGAAGGTCCTGATCCAGGCGGGAGAGGTACGGGTAAACGGTTCGGTTGAGATGCGGCGGGGCAGGAAACTGCGGCCCGGTGACGTGGTTGACGTGACGGGGGCGGGAGCGTACCGCATAATCGAAGAGGTCACGCAGTAGCTAATGGGGTAACCATTGATGCGTCTGGACAAACTGTATCTAAAAGACTACCGGAGTTATCCGAACCTCCTGTTTGAACCTGACCGCCACCTGAACGTGCTGGTCGGGGAGAATGCGACCGGTAAGACCAATCTGCTGGAGTCAATATACTATCTGGCAGCAGGACGTTCACAGCGCACACACCGCGATCAGCAGCTTCTGCGATGGGGCAAAAGCAGCTTCTTCATCAAGGCCAGCCTGATCGGTGAGCCGGTGAGGCACACGGTGGAAATCCTCTATCACAAAGATAGAGGGAAGTCATTTCGCGTCGACGGGGTGAGACAGAGCGCGATGCTCGACGCAATAGGCCTTGTCAACGCGGTTATCTTCTCACCCGATGACCTTTCGCTGCTCAAAGGAGGACCAAGCGAGCGGAGGTCTTTCATAGATTCTGAGATTGGACAGGTGAATCGACCCTATCAGAATTCTCTTTCCCGCTACAATCGAATCCTCTCGCAGCGCAATGATGTGCTGCGCAACTTGAGGGCCTCCAACTACTCCAGATCAACGGAGGATCTTCTCCTGGAGCCCTGGGACCTCCAACTGGCAGAATCAGGTGCGGCCATAGTGGCAGCCAGGCTGAGGCTGCTGCGCAGATGGGCGGCCGGAGCTGCTGACACCTACGGGGAGGTGGCGGGGACGACGGAACGGTTCACCATGAGTTACCAGTGCAGCTTCCTGGGAGAGGTGCCCCTGCAGACGAAGGGGGAGGGCACCTCGATTGCAGTGGGGGACATGCAGTCGCAGCTGCTCGAGAGGCTCACCGATTCCCGTGCGGAGGAGGTCGGGCGTGGTCATACGGTCGTCGGTCCTCACCGCGACGATCTGGCGGTCTACGTGGATGAGCGCGACGCCCGTCATTTTGCCTCGCAGGGACAGCAACGCTCCGCAGCGCTGGCGATGCGCATTGCCGAGGTCGGATGGATGGAGGAGGAAATCAAGAGACGCCCCCTGTTGCTGCTGGACGATGTGATGTCAGAATTGGACGCGAAGCGGGCCAGGCGCCTGGCGAGGCTTGTCGGGTCAGGTGTGCAGACTTTCATAACCTGTACTGACCTATCAGATCTCAGACTTGGGTCCTCATTTGGTACGATATGGCATACGGGTGGGGGGGAAGTGAAGCAAATTGCACCGTG
>JAWOBW010000295.1:0-4712 GCA_046484105.1 Bacillota bacterium | reverse complement strand
TTCAGTGGGCAGACTCTGCCGCAAGGAACTCAGCGGGCTGGTCATGCACCTGTTGGTGACGATGGCGGTGCTGACCCTGTTCCGGGCCGGTGTGTGGTTCTGGCCCGGGGACATGTCAGGGACAGATTGAATCATCATCGGAGTGGTGGTCCCCCTGTGCCTTCTGCCGGCCTGGGGTGTGCTGCGGGGGGCTGGAATCGTGGTGGCGGAATGGAATCGCAGTACCTCTCATCTGCTGTACTCTCTGCCGGTTCCCAGAATGGCCGTGGTCCCGGCGGAGGGACTCGCCGTCGTCGCCGAGCTGGCGACCTATGCCCTGCTGCTGGTCCTGTCACTGGTCTTCACCTGGGCTCTCATTGCTGAGGGTTTGAGACCGGCGATGGAGGTGGGATTCCCGCAGACCTGGCTGGCGGCAACGCTGCTGGTCATTGCCGCCATGTACTCTGTGCTGGTGGCGGCGGTCTCTTTCGGGCTTCTGCTGGGTGTATCCTCTCACCTGGCCGGACGCGGGCTGACGGTGCCGGTGGGACTGGCAGTCGCGTCGGTGTTGCTGTGGTCAGTGGTCAGACTGAACTCATTTCTGCTCTCAGTGCTGCCCCGGCCGGGTGCACTGAGGATCCCCTTCTGGCAGCAGGAACGCGGGTTGATCCGGGTGATGGAGATGGAACTGGTTCCCGCTCCAATCCTGGCGGTGGTGCTGTTGACGGCGGCCGTCCTGGGTCTGACCGCCTGGTTGCTGGAAAGAGCTGATGTGAACTGAGAAAGGAGATGGTTGCGATTAGAGTTCGTCGACTTTTCCTGGTCGGTTCACTGGTGCTGCTGCTGGTGCTCACGGCCGATGTGACCTTCAGCCGCGACCTAGTGACGAGACAGAGCCTGGCCTCGCTGCTGCCGCTGCTGCCCGTTTCTCCAAGAGAGGGTGACGCATCCAGTTCGCCCAGTATTATGAGGGAGGCCCAGGTTGAAGAGCTGCTCGGTGGCGGAGAAGTGGAGATGCTCGAGCTGACGATTCCCAACGGGAGCGTACGCGTCGAGCCTGCGGGAGAGGGAGGCCCGGAGGTCAGTGTCACAGCCAGAGCCCGGGCACTGACTCGCGAGGACGCCGACCGGTACGTCAGTCTGGTGAACACCCAAGTGCAGCAGGCAGACGACCGTGTTCAGGTGACTCTGGATGCCCCACTGGCACCGGTCGAGGTGAGTGAACTGGTGGCGGACTGGACGGTGCGAATTCCTCGGGGAATCGGCGTCAGTCTGCACGTGACGGGGGGGAGTGTGTACGTGTGTGGTGTTCAGGGCGACGTATCAGTCACATCTCTCCTCTCCCCACAGGTTACGGTGGAGGACGTTTAGGGCGACACCACGGTTCTGCTTACCAGGTCACCCGGAGTGGTGCGAAGCATTGCCGGAGATCTTCACATCACCTCAGGGTTCGGTGATGTGAAGGTGGAGGACGTGAGGGGAACGGTGCGTGCCAGGGTCATCGATTTTGCCAACACGTCCATCTTCCGGGCAGATGAGGTAATCATCACCGACGCCATGGGTTTCGGAGAGCTCAGACTCGGGGAAGTGAGGACCGCGGAGGTGGAGATTGGTCCTTATGGTGAGCGATCTCGAGGCCGGGCTGGAGTATGATCTGCGGGCCAGAAAGATCACCGGGGACGTGCCGTTGGATGTCCGCCGCGACGAGATTCACCAGCGTGCGCAGGGTCGCATCGGAAGAGGTGAAACTAAGGTGAGGGTCCACTCCATGATGGGAGAGGTTCGGGTTCTCATCTCCCACGGTGATTGATGGTGAGAGTTGAAGACATCAGGCGCCAGGGCTGATCGTCATCCTGGCGCCGTCCCTACCTGTCGGCTCTATGTCGTCCGGCGGCTGGGGTGAGCAGCAATCGGGGATCGATCCGGATGCTCGTCATGACACCCGCAGGCGCCTCAGACGGTTGTGCAGGGCCCATATGATCACTGTGTGTACGGGTATGGTCAGCAGCCGGCTGAGCAACCGGGGAGGAAAGAGTGCATAGATTCCCTTCCCCGACATCATCATCAGCCAGATGGTGTTGGTGAAGGTGACTATCAATCCGGTGACGGCCAGGGCGACGAGCAGCCGCAGGAAGGTGAACTCTGACTTCCTTCGAAATAGAAACAAACCCGGGATTACCCCGGTCAGGGCGGCGGTCAGCGTGAAGCCGGGGAAGTAGGGTCCGAGGGGAGCCACCGCCATCCCTATAAGATCGGCTGCGGCGCCGGCCACACCTCCGGCCAGGGGGCCGAACAGAATCCCGGTCAGCATCAGGGGGATCTCACCCAGACTGAGGCGCAGTCCCAGGATGCCGGTGATGGGTACCATGATTCCCATGTAGCGGGTCAGGATGACGCTTATGCAGGCCAGGAGTCCGACGTATACTATGGTCTTCGTGCGCATGATAACATCTCCCTTCTGGGTCTCGGCAAAGGCCTCTCTCCCGCGAACGCGGTGCACAGCGGAGGTGCCCCTCATCATCCGCAGGTGGTGGCGAATGACGGTGAATCACTTCTCATCGTATTACATTTCTCGTCCGGATTCAAAACGATTTTTCGATCTGGTGGCGCAGGCATACGGCAGCCAGGTGGCGCCATCTGGTGTGAGAGCGGGGCACGGTGAGAAGGTGGAGGTGTCCCGAGCATCACCTCCGAAGTGGATCACTGACTGGCTGCGCCTTCAGGTGCCTTCGCCACATCCGGACGCGGTCAGGGGGCTTTTGTGCCAGGAATGATTTGGGGTGTGGTAGAAGGATTGATCAGTGCCGCACTCGGCGCGGATGTTCGCACAATTCCGTCGCGTAGCGGGGTGGAGCTGGTGAGCAGCTGGAACCGCCGTTGTGCTCCACCAGGTCGCATTCGAGGGCACCAGGGCGACGTTCATCTCATGCGTAGGACTGAACCGGAACCTCCTGTCGGATCGCTGAGGAAGGCTTCGGTCTGGGTGTGCTGCGACCCTTATGGCTCAAGTGCCACTTCGCCATCCGCCGTCCCAGGGTAGTACGGCTGATGTTGGCAAGCTGCTCCCGGATCAGAGGGGTGAGAACGAGCTCACCGTGGTCAACCAACTGCTCGGCAGTTTCGGACAGTACAGGATGCGTCCGTTCGGCACAGGCATTGTCCAGGGCTTCCCACACCAGCTGTATCGCCAGCATGGCCTCAACATATTTGAGTGCCCCTGGGACGCCTCTGGCGGGCCGCAGCACTCTTTTCAACCCCATTAAGAACGGCAATGGTATGCTTTCTGTGATACCCCAGAACAGCGATGACCTCATCGATGATCTTTGACTTATCTTTCCGACAATGATAGGCCTTGTACCGTTTCCGCATCGACTGAACATACTCTTTTCGACTTGCCATAGACATTCGCATGATCTCCCCTCGGTAAGAATTCTACATGGGTTAGCCGGGTACCTCTGGGTAAGATTTTAGGTGAGTTACTGCGCCGAGTTTACATCTGCCGGCTTATAGGATACACTGTGTAGGTGCAGTATCGGGATGAGGCGCAAAGATGCGCACTGTCGATCCTCTGGATGGACGACAAGAAAACTCGTGGGTTGCACTGCCCCTGCTTCATCCTTCCTGACACATCTGTTGATCCGGGAAGGCAGTGACTGGACCCTCTGGAGGTATTGTATAAGTGGCTGAAGGTACAGTGAAGTGGTTTGACGGCGGTAAGGGTTTCGGCTTCATCGAGCGCGAGGACGGCGAAGACGTGTTTGTGCACTACTCGGAGATCGCGGGCGACGGTTTCAAGACCCTGGAGGAAAACGAGCGGGTTTCTTTTGAAGTGGTTGAGACTCCCAAAGGTCTTCAGGCGGTCGAAGTGAAGAAGCTGGGGCCCGATTCCTCACCCTTTTAGGGCAAACTGAGACCAAATGATGGTAGAAGCAAGAGGCCGGCTGTGTTCTTCCAGCCGGCTTCACGTATTGTCACATGCTTCTGAGTCTTAACCTAACTTTCCCCCCTTCATAGGGCATATAGAGGGCCCTGGAAGTACGACAGGGCGGGAGGAAATGGGGTTATTGCCGGAGCTGTCTCGTTAGTCTACTTGCATATGCGGCGAGAGATCGCCAGCCATCCCGTGGCGCTGATTTCGTCCTTGATCTTTTGGCCCTCTTCACCCAGGGCCCAGTCCCATTGTTCATGCATATTCCGAGGCACGTCGTCCACCCATTCCGAAGTAGTCCGTCCAGCACTCTGATCCAAGGTCGTCCACTGAATCCGATTTAGCCCGACCACCAATCCGATGAGGTCGTCCAAATATGGGTGCGCGTATTGTTAGTGAGTGGCTGGGCAGGAAAGGGCTGCCATCTCCCCGAATGATCATAGATTCACTGATGAGGGGAGCCGTCCAGATGAAAAGAAGAGGGAGGCGTCTGTCGATGCGGAAGGTCTGCGAAGTACTCAGGATGCGGTGGGATCTGCAGGTTCCGATACGGGATATTGCCAGGAGGGTATTGCGCACAGTACGGCCGGGGAGATCTTGTGCCGTGCGGAGAAGGCCGGACTGAGCTGGCCCCTGTCTGAAGATATGGACGAAGCTGGTAGAGGGCGGGGAGTGAAGGACGTGTTGCTGAAGCTCAGGTTCATGTTGGAGTTGGAGGAGGCAGAGATACCCATCAAGTACGGTCGGTGATATTCATTCAGGCAACAATAGAGCGCCCGTCCTCTTACTGTGCAGCCTGGGGCGG
>JAWOBW010000274.1:0-5408 GCA_046484105.1 Bacillota bacterium | reverse complement strand
GGGCAAGATATCCTTTCATACCAAGTCTCCGGCCACGGGGGGCTATGCCGACAGCAACATGGGAGGGCACATATGCACCGAGTTGAAGCAGGCCGGCTACGATGCCGTGGTGATCAACGGTTGCGCGGAGGAGCCCTCATACCTGGTGCTGGATGACGACCAGGTGGAGCTGCGCCCGGCTGGGGACCTCTGGGGCAAGGGCTGTTTCGAGGGAGAGTCATTTCTCAAGGATGCACTGGGTGAGGATTTCCAGGTTGCCCTCATCGGTCCGGCCGGGGAGAACCGGGTCAAATTCGCCTGCATCGCCCATGATTTCGGACGTCAGGCCGGTCGGTGCGGCGTCGGAGCGGTGATGGGTTCCAAGAACCTCAAGGCTGTCGCAGTGCGCGGCACGAAGAGCATCCCCCTCGCCGAACCGGAGAAAGTGCTGGAATACGGCAAGAAGATGTACGATGAGGTCTTCAGGTGTCCCGGATTCCTGGAGTGGACTCCGCAGGGAACCGCGGGAGTGACCGACTGGATCAACGAAATCGGTGCGTTCCCCACCAAGAACTTCTGGACGGGCTACTTTGAGGACTACAAGAATATAAACGGCAAGGCAATACTGGATCGCATCCTGGTGACACACAAGGGATGCTTCGCCTGTCCGATTCCCTGCGGCAAGTACAGCCGCGCCCGGGTGGGAGACGTCGACTTCAACGTCGAGGGCCCGGAGTATGAGACTGTGGGCATGATGGGCGGCAATCTCATGCTGGATTCAGTTGAGAAGGTGGCCTATGCCAACTGGGTTGCCGATGATCTGGGTCTCGACACCATATCCGGCGGCTCCGTTGTCGCCTTCGCCTTCGAGTGTTATGAGAAGGGCGTTCTGGACGAGGAGACAGTGGGACGCTCGTTGAGCTGGGGCGACGTCGACGACACGGCCTACATCCTGGACTTGATCGCCCGGCGCGAGGGCATCGGCGATGTTCTGGCCGAAGGGGTCAAGACGGCGGCCGAGCACTTCGGCCAGGGAACGGAGAAGTATGCGATTCACACCAAGGGACTGGAATGGAGCGCCTACGAGAGTCGATGGGCTCCCTCCCAGATGCTGGCCTACGCCACCGCAGACGTCGGGGCCCATCACAACCGGGCCTGGGCGATAACCTACGATGTGGCCGTGGGAAGGGACACCATAGAGGGTAAGGCTGAGAAGACGGTGGAGCTGCAGCACCTCCGCCCCCTCTTCGATGCTCTGGGCATCTGTCGGTTCCCCTGGATTGAAATCGACTTCGATCTCAAGCACTACGAGAAGATGTTCAAACTGGTGACTGGGATGGACTACAGCTGGGAGGAGCTGTTGGGCGTTTCGGAGAGGATATGGAACCTCAACCGCATGTTCAATGTCAAACACCTTCCCAACTTCGGTCGCCCGTATGACACTGTGCCGGAGCGATTCTTCGAGGAAGACGTTCCCACAGGACCGGCGAAGGGGCACAGGCTTCCGCGGGAGAAGTTCGAGGAGCTTCTCAGTCACTACTACGACCTCCGCGGCTGGGATGACAACGGTCTACCCACGGTCGAAACCCTGGAGAGACTCGGATTGTCCTTTGTCGTCGAGGAACTGGGACTGAAGTAGCAGACGAGGAGATCATGGTCCCGGGGCAGCGCGCTTTCGCATGATCGCCAGAACCCAACGCCGCGTCCTCACCCGTGCGGGAGGGCAGCTGCTCCGGTTGACTGAGACAACTGAGGGTCACCTGCGTCCGGGTGAAGCATCACATGACGGGTTGAGCAAAGTGGGCTGACTCGACAATGCTCCAGTTCAGCCGAGAGTCCTGAAGTGGACCCCGTCGGGACAGCTGCCAGCTTTGTGGCTGACGCGATTGACCACGCACGGTCGGCGGACGGTGGGTGGTTGCCTGCGACTTCAAGTCGCGGTGAGAGGATCGGAGTCGTCGCACGGGTTGTGATGCGTATGATTGACCTGATGCTGTCCTTTCCCGGAGTGCTGCTGGCGATTTTCCTGGTGAGCGTGTTGGGACCCGCGTTGAATAACCTCATAATCATCTTGGCGATGGCCCGGGTCATGCGCGGCAATGTCATGGTCATCATGAAGGAGGACTACATTGAATCTGCCCGCGCTCATGGTGCGAGTGCCCTTCGAATAATGCTCAGGCACCTGTTGCCGAACTGCATGTCACCCATAATCGTGTACGGGGCACTGCCAGTGGTAAACGCGCTCCTGGTGGCCGCGAGTGAGCTTCCTGGGGCTGGGTATTCAGGCTCCCATGCCGGAATGGGAGTCATGGTAGAAGCTGGACGTATTGCTTCAGCGAGGGTTTCCATGTTGCTCTTTTCCCCGGGATGGCCATCTTCCTGACTGTCCTATCGCTGAACTTCATCGGCGACGCATTTGAAGACCTGCTTGACCGAGAGTCCCGATGGAACATGTCGTTGAACAGGGGAAGGTGAGAATTGCAGTAGGGCCCGAGAATGGTGCGAATCTGGAGGTGATGGTTTCATGATGGACAGTGGTGTGAAGGGAAAGCAGTATCAACGCCTGGTGATAAGGAATCCGACAGTTATCAATGGACGCGGAACTCCCGCCGAGGGTCCCATGGATCTGGTCATTGAGGATGGCGTGATAACCGAGATGTGGAAGGTGGACGCGGTTTCCCTGCACAGGTACCCGGATGATTGGAAAAGGCCCCAGGGGGACCGTGTCATCGACGCCACCGGAATGTGCGTGGTGCCGGGATTGGTGGAGATGCACGCCCACGTTCCAATGGACAATGCAAACTGTGGTCCGCGCGGAACCGAGTATGCGTACAAGCTGTGGCTTGCTCACGGAGTTACGACCCTTCGCACTGTAGGTTGGGGTGTTGAGGAGAAGCTATACGAACATCGGCGCATGAGCGAGGATGACGGTGAATTGCCGATTCCCCGTCTCTTCATCATGCACGGATGCCTGAACGCCAAAGACCTCACACCCGACGAGGCGCGCGAGCGAGTGGGCGAATTCAAGTCCCTTGGTGCTGACGGCGTGAAACTCATCGGAGGGTACTATGATGTCGTCGAGGCCATCTGTGACGAGTCGAGGAGGCTGGGGATGGACGGAGGAGTTTCAGTTCACCTGGCCCTCAACAGTGAGGTTGACGCGGTCATGGCGGCGGAAGCGGGTGTCAGTACCATAGAACACACCTACGGGATACCCGAGGCGGCCATGCCCGGAGTTCAGTCCTTCCCCCTCGACTACAATGAGATGGACGAGCTGGTCCGCTTCCGCGAATCTGCCTTCAACTGGATCGAGGCCGAGCAGTATCCCGAACGCATCATCGATGTGCTGGACCTGTTGATTGACCACGGCACCGTGTGGAATCCTACCATGGTCGCCTACGAATCATGTCGTGACCTGGGACGGATCAGGACCCTCGAGTGGAACGAGCAATACGCCGTACCGCCCCTGAGGGAGACGTGGAAACCGACGCCGGGACAGCATGCCTCCTTTCATTTCGACTGGAAGACATCCGATGAGATTGCCTGGAAAGAGAAGTACCGCATATGGATGAAGTACCTGAGAGTCTTCTTCGAGCGAGGTGGCGTCATCACGGTCGGCTCTGATGCCGGGTCGATGTACGTTCTGTACGGCTTCTCCCTGATTCGCGAAATGGAGCTCCTGCAGGAGGCGGGTATTCACCCCATAGACATCATGAAGATGGCCACCACTAACGCCAGCAGGATCCTGGGACTGACACATCTCACTGAGGGAGTCAGGAAGGGCTACGCCGCGGATCTGGCCATAGTGGACGGCAACCCCCTGGACAACTTCAAGGTGATGTACGGTCTGGGCGTGGAGAAGTTCCTCGATGACCGCGTCACCAGGGTTCGAACTGGCGGGGTCAAGTGGACGATCAGGGATGGAGTACTGTTCGATGCTACCGCCCTGCTTCAGGATGTCGAGGACTATGTTGCGGAGTTTGACGAGTACGGTCCCCCAACCTGGTGACTGTGCGAAGGTCTCTGCTCGCTGTGCGTAGTTGTCGCCGCCGCAGCTACTCCAGAGTCATCTGTGAGCAGCTGCTGGCTGGCACAAAGACGACGATGTTGGGGGCCTGATTGATGATGTGTGATGATGAACGAGACCTTGCGGGCGGCTGAGTGCATGACTGTGCGGCAGGGGAGGCGCATGGGGGTCTCCATTGCGCTTTCCCTGCTGAGCGGCCCGAGTTGGTGTTGTGTGAGTGCGTGCATTCTGGCAGTGTTCGGGCAGGGTGGGCTCGTAAGCTGTAGTATCTGATGGCCCATGTCCGGCTGCGCAGTCGCGAAAGCGACGCCTCGGATCCACGGCCCACTGGTGTGGTGGGCCTCACGGCGGTGCCGGTCATCTCGGCGCGTGAATGCGTGCCAGGTGGAAGATAGTGTCCCTTCGCCGCTCGATTACGGGGTATGTGCATGGTGTCATTGTCCGGCCACCGTCGGCGCAGCCCAGTGGACTTCTAACCATCAGACTTCCATCCGAGGACTCCGATATCCTCATTCCAAAGATCATCTCGCGTCAGCTCTCATTGCTGTCCCTCAGCTCCGGCGCCATGTTGCTCGTCTATCCCCTCTCAGATTCACAGTTCAGAATAGATGCCTTCCATTGTTGGAAGGAATCCGAGGTTTCTTGACGAATAGAATAGTTGTCAGCTACGTGGACAGAATGGCCGCAATACGGAACGGATGCCCCGCAATGAAGGATGGCAAACCATTGCCAGCTGACTGAGCTGCATCACAGGGGACATATGCAGTTCATAGAAGGGAAGAGATGTCCGCAGATAATAGGCAGACACAAACGCAGGTTGTGCGGCGGATTGCTGACATTCTGAGGCTCTGGATTTCTCATCGCGGCACCATGAGCGTGCGTGAGGTGGCCGAACGTCTTGGCCTGGCGCGCACCACGACTCACCGGCTCATGGCCGATCTGGAGAACGAGGGTTTCCTCAGGAGTGACGGAAACGGGAGGTATGAGCTTGGGTTCTTCCCTGTGCGACTGGCGGAGAGGGTTCGAGAGGGACTGAAGATCGTGGAGGTTGCCCGATCGCACATGATGGCGCTCAGAGACCTGAGCCGGGAGACGGTGGCACTTCACATCCGGGACGACATCGTCCGGAGATGCATCTACCAGGTGGAAAGCCCGCAGCAGCTGCGCCGCGTCTACACGGACGTTGGCGGCTCCATACCCCTGTATGCCGGTGCGGCCAGTCTGGTCATGCTCGCCCATCTCCCGGAGGAGGCTCTGCAACGGATTGTAGATGACGGTCTTCAACCCATTGCTCCCAACACCATCACTGACTGGCCGAAGCTGCGCGAAGAGATGGACAGGATTCTCGAGGAAGGTGTGGCGGTGAGCAGGTCTCAGCGCACACCGGGGATTGCGGCGGTTG
>JAWOBW010000270.1:0-2921 GCA_046484105.1 Bacillota bacterium | reverse complement strand
GCGGTTTCTGGCGGGGCGAACCCGCGACGAGCTCAACCGCAAGGCGCGGCTGCTGGAGTCCACCCTGGAGTCCTTCGGGGTGCGGGGCAAGGTGATGGAGATCAGCCACGGGCCCACTATAACCCGTTTCGACATACACCCGGGTCCGGGCGTGAAGGTCAGCCAGATTGTCAACCTGGCCGACGACATCTCCCTCAGCCTGGCGACCTCGGGAGTGCGGGTGGTGGCCCCGGTTCCGGGAAAATCGGTGGTCGGGATCGAGGTTCCCAATCGCAAGGTGTCATCGGTGTTGCTGCGGGAGATCCTGGAGAGCAGGGAATTCAAGCGTTCGACAGATCCCCTGACCCTGGCCCTGGGCTCGGACATCACGGGCAGACCCGTGGTGGTGCGGCTGGCGGACCTGCTGCACCTGCTGATTGCCGGGGCGACGGGATCGGGCAAGAGCATATGCATACGGTGCATCATCGGCAGCATCCTGTTCAAGGCCCGCCCGGATGAGGTGAAGCTGATCCTCATAGATCCCAAGGTGGTCGAGTTCATGTCCTACACCGACCTGCCTCATCTTCTCACTCCCGTGGTCACCGACTCCCGCAAGGCGGCCGGGTGTCTGACCTGGGCGGTCAAGGAGATGGAGCGAAGGTACACGGAATTTGCGTCAAAGGGGGTGCGGGACATCGGCAGCTACAATCGACGGGCGAGGGAGAGCGGCGATGAGCCCCAACCCCGCATCGTCATAATCATCGATGAACTCGCAGACCTCATGATGGTGGCGCGGGTGGATGTCGAGGATGCCATACAGCGACTGGCGCAGATGGCCAGGGCCGCCGGGATTCACCTGGTGGTTGCCACCCAGCGGCCGTCCGTGGACGTGATAACCGGCGTGATCAAGGCCAACATACCCTCGCGCCTGGCCTTCGCCGTCTCATCGGGTGCCGATTCGCGCACCATCTTGGATTCGTCCGGGGCGGAGAGGCTCATGGGGAACGGGGACATGCTTCTGTCTCCCGTCGGCCGGGACAAGGCCATGCGCGCCCAGGGCAGCTACCTGTCCGACGAGGATCTCGACAAGCTGCTGAAGTGGGTGCGGCGGCACGGGGCTCCCGACTACCAGGAGGAGGTCATGGCGGCGCAGGTGGAGAGCGCGGAAGGTGATGCTGACGAGGGCGATGACCCGAAGGTCGACGAGGCAATTGAGGTGGTGCTGCAAAACGGTGAGGCCTCCGTGTCGATGCTGCAGCGCAAGTTGCGGGTCGGCTACACGCGGGCCGGTCGCCTGATCGACATACTGGAGAACATGGGAGTGGTCGGTCCCCACCAGGGTCCCAAACCCCGTGAGGTTCTGATCACCAGGGCCCAGTACCGACAGCAGAGGGAAGAGCGGAGTGAAACGGAGCCCCCTCCCGCCGAGGGGTGCTGAGTCAGACGGGGTGTGCGGGATGGTGGCAGGACGGTTGCGAGGTGATCTATCGTGGGACCGGTGGCGCTGTTCTTTCTCCGCCTGTATGCCTTTTTCATGATCGTCTTTTTCGGATACTGCCTGCTGACAACCCCCACCTCATTCCAGAGAATCCGGGATTCGCGGACGGAGCGAGCATCGAGGCGTCGGAGACGGCCGAGTCGAGTGCGACCGTCGTCGGCCCTCAGCGATGACCCGTGGGCCAGATACACGCGGGAGTCACCGGGTCTTCTGCCGGGCGGGGATGACGGGGAAGAGGAGAAGAGGTACTGAGTGGTGTCGTGTGGCTGATCCGTCCTGCGCCCCCGGGGTCCGGCGGTCGAGTTGTGCGGTGAAGGATGTGAATTGTCGGTGAAGAAATGGAAGATGCTGACGTCAAATTGGGGTAGCATGATGGTCCTTCTGTTCTCAGTGATATTCCTGCTGCGTCTCGCCATCGGTCTTCAGACCACCGCCTTCAACAATTTCGCCAACGACATCGTCGGGGTCAGCCCGGCCCAGCTGGGACTGGTGCAGTCGATACGGGAGGTTCCCGGCCTGTTGACGGTGGCGCTCATCGGTGCAGTGACTTTCATGAGCCACTCGACGGTGGTGGGCCTCTGTGGGCTGATGGTGGCGGCGGGACTGGTGTGGTTCGGACTCACCACCACCTTCGCCCAGATGATCGGGGCGACGCTGGTGATGTCCATCGGGTTTCATATGCTTCATCCCATGCAGTCGGCCATGGTCCTGTCCCTGTCCAACCGGGGCCAGAAGGGGCTGAGGATGGGTCAGTTCTCCGGTGCCCAGGCGGGCGCCACCCTGCTGGCCATCGTCATCGTCTACGCGGTGGCGGAGTGGTTCACGGGACAGCTTTACTACCAGATCATCTTCTGGACCGCGGCCCTGCTGGCCGCCGTAGCCGGGGTCCTGATGCTCGTGCGCGGGCGCGCCAGCGGAGAGGTCCGGATCAGGGTCCCGGCCTTCGTGTTCAGGCGGCAGTACATGTCCTTTTATATCCTGCGGCTTCTGACCGCCTCCCAGCGCCACGTCTTCAGCACTTTTGCCGTCTTTCTGGTGGTTCACGAGTACGGGGTGTCGGTTCAGACCGTCGCGGTCCTGATGGCGGTCAGCAACGGACTGGCCATCTTCGTCCGTCCCCTCATCGGGCGCCTGGTGGACCTGTGGGGCACGCGGACGACCCTCGTTCTGGGCTACTCGGTGGCCACCGGGACCGCCCTCACCTACGCCTTTGTTCAGGTGCTGATGATTCTGTACGTGGCGTACTGCCTTGACACCCTGGTCACGGGCATGGAGACTGCCGTCAGCGTGCACCTCGATGACATAGCCGACGATGCCGACGTGGCGCCCAGTCTGGCGATGGGGAGCACTATCAATCATATCCTGGGTCTCATTATACCGGTGATCGGTGGAGCGTTGTGGAGTGCGATCGGCTACCACGCGACCTTCACCATGGCGGCGGTTG
>JAWOBW010000269.1:0-23659 GCA_046484105.1 Bacillota bacterium | reverse complement strand
ACCCGTTGAGCACGAAGCCGAAGTCGAAGGCGATGGAGGTCCCCGGCGTCAGCCCCTCATCAACCGGGTAGACGAAGGGATCCGCCGTGGCCTCCGTCCCTGACCTGACGAAGCCCGCGGTGGGTGAAAAGGATGTGCCATCGGCTCCCAGCGACTGTCCGATCTCGGCGATCAGGGCCCCCAACTGCCCCTGGGTAATCCCGGGTTTGATGTGCTCGACCAGCTCGCTCATCACCCGGTCGGTGAGCGCGGCCGCCTCTCTCAGCCGCGCGATCTCGCCGTCTTCCTTGCACATCCGCAGGTTCTCCCCCAATGCCCCGGCATTCACCAGTTCCGCGCCTGGCAGGACCTCACCGACCAGCTCCCTCAGGTAATCCTCCGCCGGGCCACCATCAATTCCCACCCTCCTGCCCCGCAGGTGACGCCGGAGCGTCGGCACCACCTCATCGGGCGCTACCGCGCATGTCTCGACCGGGGCGGCCGCGCCATAATCCGCACCGGGTCCGGCGAGGATCACTCGCGGCACCTCCCCCCGGACTGACACCAACAGGTGGGCAGGTCTTTCGGGCTCCGCGCCGCGCCGCCACGGGACGGACAGCCCGCTGAAGTACTGGAAGTTGGCTCCTGTGCCGTATATCGCCGCGTCCAGGCCGCACTCCTCCATGGCCTCGTCGAACCGCATGAGTCGCTCAGTGTAGTTCATCTGAATCCTCTCTTCATGCCGCCCCGGTTTCCGGAACCCACCGGGAGCAGTCCCGGCAGCATCAGCGAGGTACGATCTGTGTCACCTTCATGGAGAAGGCGAAATCGCCCTTTTGCACCGTATCATCAACCCCCCACTCGACCAGCATCTGAAAATCACCGAAATCGGCAATACCCCACGTCAGACTGGCCTCCTCACCGGGCTGGGTACGGGGGGGACCAACCTTCAGCTTCGCCCAGGTGACCTCCGCCTCCAGATCGCCGAACTTCTCCCTGCTCGTCGACTGAACGCTCCACTCCAGGCCGGAGGCGGATCCCGTCACCACGTCGCGGGCGTTGAACTCCTGCACCATCATGAACGGCCAGAGAGCCGACTGCACCATTCCGGTGGCCATGGCTCCTATCATCTCTTTCGGCATGGCCTGGCCGTCCATTTCCATCTGGACCACTTCGCCATCTCCGTCGACCCAGAAGACCATCTCCTGGCCGTCGAAGTCGAGAGACACCCTGTCTGCCTGCACACCCTCCACGGCCTCGGTACCCTCCCGCTGGTAACGGACGTTGAAGGAATCCGACTCGGCGCCATCTTCGAACACTGTCCAGTTCCATTCCAGTAGGTCGAACATCTGCACCAGGGAAGACAGCCTGGCAGGATTGCGCCAGTCATCAATGGTCAGAGAGACGTCCCCTGACTCCGACACCTCTTCCTCTTCCTCTTCCTCTTCTTCCTCTTCCTCAGCTTCCGGCTCAGGCTCGACAGCCCCGGGTCCCCCTTCTTCCTCCTGGGCCGCTGGCGCTGATCCGCAGCCCGCGCTGCTGGCGACCATCATCACAACCAGCAGCAGGATTATCACAGATGCAAGCCGGAGATTCCCCCGAAACATCATTGTTGCTCCTTTCTGTCCCGTCGCAGTCCCCGCGACGGGCGTTGCGGGTGCAAATTGCCACCTTCTGGATGGAGGTGCCCCGCGGGAAGACTCGTCTCATCGATCCGTCTTCCGGAGCCCCCCTGGCGCTTTCCAATCATCCCGACACCTCACCGGCGATACCGCTCGAGGGCCACCCCTCCCGCGATCACGGCGATGCCCAGAGCTGCGCACACGACGGGAATGGAAAACACCTGACCTGCGGTGTATTCGGCGGCGTTCAGCAGCATGCTGACGCCGAAATCAGCCGCTTCCGCTCCCTCGGCCCGGCTGATGACCAAGCTGAACAGGGTCCGGGATGACATCAATACAGCCGTGAGCAGGAGGCCGGAGACCACCAGGGAGCCGCCGAACCACTTGAGCCCGCCGGGCAGCCCCGAAGGCAACCAGGAGCAGGACGAGGACGAGGGGCAGCAGCCGCAGGTAGGTTCGGTACTGCCGTATGTCCGAGGCCGTCTGCTCCAGGTCGGAGAGCGCGCCGTCATCACCCAACAGCACTCCCAGGTGCAGCCGGTCGGGCAGATCCATCTCCGTCACCAGGTCCGCCGCCTCCATCCCCGGTCCCTCCGGGTCGATCTCCAGCGCCTCCCGCTGTTCGTCAGAGAGGGCCTCAAATGCGCTGTTCAGTTCCCGCACCAGGATCTCCTTGTTTGCCGTCAGGTCGATCTCCGCAGTCAGTGCATCCCGGCTTCCGTCGAGATAGGCCAGGGCATCCTCAATCACCACCAGGATCTGCTCACCCAGCCATTCCGGGTCGAAAGCCCGCGCGAAGGATCCCAGCAATATGTCCGCCGCTTCCTCGGGTGCCCCGGACATGCTCTCCCGCATCTGTTCCTCGAACTGGCGGTGGAAGGTGGATGCTTGCAGCAAGGTCCACCTCGTCCAGCATCCCGACGTAGTAGTTGTAGTTGAATACAGTCGTCTCTACCTTCACTCCAACCAGGTAGGCACAGGTGAAGGCACTCGAAATCAGAAACAGAATGAGCAGAACTACTATCTTGAGGGTCTTCACGGAACTCACCTCACCAGCTCACACATCTCGCTGCATCCCTCGATTACTACATCGTCAGTTCAGCTGGCACCGTCCACCAGCGGCAACTCACATCGATCCATTCCGACCTACTGGGACACTTCTCAATGCAAATCCTTCTCGGGGCCGGGCGAGATTTCCTCCCCGCCACCGGGCTGCACCAAAAGATCGACCCAATCCGACGCCCGCGCGAAGCCGGCAGTCCCGCCCTGTGACATCATATTCATCAGGGCGAACCTGCACGCATGACGGGCGGGGAGGCGAAGCGGTCGAGCTGAGCGGCACCGCAGCCACCCTCGCCGACCGCCTATTGCAGGCTCTGCAGAATCAGGCGCAGGAAGGAATCCAACTCCTCGCGGCTGATCCAACGCACCACGACCACCAGATCGTGCCCGGGATCGATCCAGATGATGTTGGACCCCTTGCCGGCGTGGAAGTAGCTCGATTCGGGGGCACTGGGCAGAAGATGCCTCTCCGTGTTCAGCATCCAGTTCATGTACCCGTAGCCGATCTGATACTCTGCCGGCATAGACTTGCCGGCGTAGAGACTCTCATCACCCAGCCGACTGCCCGTGGGGGTCCTGGCCATCTGTATCCACTTCTCGGAGAGGAGCTGCCGATCCCGCCACCGGCCCTCCCTCAGGCACAGGTAGCCGAAGCGGGCGTGATCGCGGGCGGATATCCACATCCCGCCGCCCCAGTGCCCGCCGCCGCTGACAGACTGCATGCGGAGCCCGTCAATGGTGACCCACGAATTCTCGTAGCCGTGCCATTCCCAGGTGGGAGAGGCGCCGATCGGATCCATGACGTATTCCCTGAGGACACGTGGAAGAGGTCTCTTCCAGATTCGCAGCAGGGAGAGGGCCAGCCGATTGACCCGGGCGTCATTGTATTTCCAGTGGGTGCCGGGGGTGTGCAGCTCGCGGTCGGGCCAGCTCAGTTTGGGACCCTCCGGTCGGTCTACCCAGTCGGGCTTTCCCCAGATAGTTCCGGACCAGTCGCTGGTCTGATTCAACATCTGGTGCCAGGTGATGGGGCGGTTGTGCTCCGAGTCAAAGCCGCCGTCCCTGACATAGTCGCCGACGCGGTCATGCACGTCCCGGATCAACCCACGATCGAGGGCCAAACCGGCGGCGGTGGATATGTAGCTCTTGGTGACGCTGAAGGTCATATCCACGCGGTGGGTGGTTCCCCATTCGGCGACGATGTATCCGCCGCGAAGGATCAGGCCGCAGACTCCGCCGCGTTCCTTCTGCGGTCCGATCGCCTCGGAATAGGGTTCCTCGAGCCTCAGGGCATGTTCCAGTGCGAGATCCCTGGGCATTTCGGTCTCGTGCTCCCGGGAGAACTCGATCGCCTTTCGGATCCCGGCCGGATCCATCCCGACGTCCTCCGGTGATCTTCTGTCCCAGTGGGGCCAGTCACCCGGGTAGTAGCAGCAGCCTGCGTTGTCATCTGACATGTTTATCCCTCCGTAGCTGAGGCTTGACGCTGCACGGTGCAGCACTTCACATCTGCGGGCGGGACGTACATAATACGTCCCGCCCGACCTGATTTGCACCTTAGCCCCCGCCACCGCCCGCCGTCGATGATAGCTCTGCTGGCGAAAAGGGGCCCGGTGCACGACGTCTCACCGGGCGTCCGGACGCCCGGCGGGGCGGCAGACTGCTGTCCTGCCGGTAGCGCCGGCGCCCTCCCTGGGGCCGTGGGACCGGGGATGCCCCTCATCCTGCTTTCAACGTCGGCGGGACACTTCCTCCCCCGGCCGGGGCCCGGCTATTGCCAAGGAGGTGTCGCCTCCAACCGGGCAGGAAAAGGGGTGCCCGGGGTGGAAGAGATGAGAGTCCAGATCATCGCGGCCCGCATCCCGCGGACCCGACTGGTCCAGAACAGGATTCCGTCTCGCGACGCCAGAAGGGGTGATTGATTGCAGCGCGCATATCGTCACATAGAGCTGGATGCGGCGAGCCGGTCTCCCTCACTCATGCGCAGGGCAATCGTCCTGTTGGCCTGGCCGGTGGCGGCGGAGATGTCCCTGCACACCATCACTCAGGTAGTGGACATGGCCATGGTGGGTCGCCTGGGTCCCGCATCGGTGGCGGCCGTAGGTCTCAGCTTCCGACCTCTCTTCTTCGTCATGTCGATCTTTTTGGGAATCGGCGGGGGCACAACCGCCCTGGTGGCCCGTTTCATCGGCGCCGAGGACCGCAACCTGGCCAACAGGACAATCCACCAGGCCCTGCTGTTTGCCGCTCCTCTGTCCTTCGCCCTGGCCGCTCTTCTGGCCATCTTCTCCCACTACGTGGTGGTCTTCATGGGAGCCGCCCCCGATGTGCTTCCCCTCGGATCGGATTACGTGCGCTTCATGAGCCCGGGCATTATGCTGTCTCATCTCGGCATGGTCGCAACGGCCGGCCTGAGGGGGGCGGGCGACACCCGCACGACCATGCGAGTCAACGCGGGAGTCAATGTCCTCAACATCACGCTCAACTACATACTGATCTTCGGGCACCTGGGCTTCCCCGCCCTGGGCGTCCGGGGAGCAGCCATTGCCACCTCGACGGCCCGCGGAATCGGTGGCCTGGTGATCCTGGCCCTGCTGTGCAGGGGAGGTCTAATTCTTCACCTTCCGTGGCCCAGTCTAAACAGGTGGGACCGCGAGCTGGTGCTCCGCATCCTCAGGGTGGGCCTTCCCGCCATGATGGAGAGGGTGTTGAACAGCTCGGCCATGATCCTGCAGCTGAAGATGCTGGCCACGCAGGGCACCACCGTGGTCGCGGCCGCCACGCTGGCCCAGAACCTGGAGGAGCTGTCCTTTCTGCCCGCGATAGGCCTCTCCGTCGCGGCCAGCACCCTGGTGGGGCAGATGCTCGGCCGCCGGGATCCCGATACGGCCGAGCAGGCGGGGTGGCAGAGCTCCTATCTCGGTGCAGCCTTCATGGGAACCATGGGGCTTCTGTTCCTGATCGCCCCCCGGATGCTCCTCAACATTTACGGCGCCGAGGGACACCTGCTGTCGATGGGGGTCAGCTTCCTGCGAATCGTGGGGTTGTTCCAGATTCCCATGGCCCTCAGCAACATACTCGCCGGCGGGCTCAGGGGCGCTGGCGACACCGCCTCGGTGATGTACATAACCTCCTTCACCACCTGGGGAATCAGACTGGGCCTGACGGCGCTGGTCCTCTTCGTGCTCAAGTTGGGCCCGGTGGCCGCCTACGCCGCCCTGTGCGCAGACTGGTTCATCCGCGCTATCATCCTGGGGTTCCGCTTCCGACGGGGCGCCTGGAAGGAGCAGGAGGTGTAGGTGAGAGAAGGACGGGCCCCTCGCCCCCGGCCGGTCACTGTCCTCTGCGCACGGCATCTCGTCAATCCGACGCCACGGCTGCAGGATATTCCGCCTCTCTAGAGAAATAGTTCGAGAACGAAAGAGCTCGCGGTCGATTCCGGGCGGTGCACCACTGGAGGAGCCTGACGTCATTGAGACTGCAGCGGGAAGACAGTGACCTATCCGACCAGCAGACCAGGGGTCTGACCGCCCTGGTCCTGGCCATGTTCAGCATGAATGTGGGCGTCAGCCTCATCATGCCGCTGCTGCCCATCTACTCGGAATCCCTGGGGGCCAGCGGTTTCCTCGTAGGCGCCATCTTCGCGGCCAATCCCTTCGTACGCGGGGCCATGATGGCCACCTTCGGTTCTCTCGCGGATCGGAGAGAGAAGAAGGCCATACTCCGCGTCGGCCTCATGGGATATGTGGCGGTGGCCCTCGGTTTCATCCTCGCGGCCACCGCAGTGCATCTGTTGATCCTGCGAATCCTGCAAGGAGTGGTCTCCGCCATGCTGGCCCCGGTGGCCCGCGCCTACGCCGGACAGATGAGCCCGCGGGGCAGGCAGGGGGCGGTCATGGGCACCATGAACGCAGGATTCTTTGCCGGATTCGCCGCCGGCCCGCTCATCGGGGGAGTCCTGGCCGACCTGTTCGGAATGGATGCACCCTTCCTGGCCATGGCTGGGCTGGGGACGCTGGCCCTGATCCTGGTGCACAGGTCAGTCCCGCAGCAGTACCCGGCTCCCAACTCCGGGGCAGAGAGGAGATCAGAAGTCTCCCAGATGTTCAAAATGCTCCGCAATGACATCATCAGGGGGCTTCTGCTCATGCGCAGCTCGGTGGCCATGGGCCGGGGAATATTCAGCGCCCTGCTTCCCCTGTTCGCGCAGATGGTTCTCAGCCTCTCCAGCACGCAGATAGGCCTGGTGGTGACCCTTCGGGCCCTCCTCTCCTCCCTGCTGCAACCGGGTTTCGGACGGGTGGCCGACCGGCACAACCGCAAGTGGCTGGCGGTGGGTGGATTCGCCCTGGCCCCCCTGGCGTTCTTTCTCATACCGTATTCCCGATCCATGGGACACCTTCTACTGCTGACCGGCATGCTGGGCCTGAGCACGGGGATATCCGTGCCTGCCCTCACATCCCTGACCGTGGACCGCGGCCGCGTGTACGGCATGGGCAGGCTCATGGGCATGGAGGGGATGTTCCAGAGCTTCGCCATGGCCACCGGATCCATCCTGGGAGGTACCGCCATGGACCTGTTCGGCTTCGATCGCGCCTTCACCGCCGCCGCCGTCATAAGTGCAGCGGGGCTCCTCTGCTCCCAGTGGTTTCTCCGCGGTTACACCGAACGCGCGACCACCGCCCGCCGGGCTCCGGTGCAGTCCGGACGCCCGGACGACTGAACGGCGCCAGCCCAAAGGGACGCCGCGGGGAGAGAGCAAGGCCCCGGATTCTCACATAATCAAATAGTCGCAGGACACGTCGGCAGGTATTATAATGAGACAAACAGATGTGAGGAGGTGAGATGATGGAGGTACTCAGCTACCTGGCCCCCGTAGCCTTCGTATTTGCCATCGGAGCCTACTCCCTGGCGGCCAATCTGAAAAAGGAAGTCCAGGAGCTGCGTGAGGAGGTGAATGCCCTGCGTTCGCAGCAGTGATCCTTCGAGAGACGCCCCTCACCGGGGAGCTGCGGGCAGCAGACTCGTGACTGGGCCTACTCGCCTGCATCATGTCCGCCCTCCCGGTTCAACCTACTAACGTGGGATTCCACCAGACCCGGGGGAGGTGCAGAGATGTGCATGCTGCCAGGCACCTGAATGTCCTCGCCGGCGCAGCGGTGATCGCGGTGAACCAGCTGGCAAACTACCTGCCCCTGAACGGACAAACGACGGGCGAGGTTGCCGCGAACTTCTCCGTTCTTTCCCCCCTGGCGCGGTTCGCATTCTCCATATGGTTTGTCATCTACGCTCTCATCGTAGCCTTCTGCGTATACCAGTACGCAAATCACCCAGCAGTCGAGGGACTCAGTGGCCCCTTCCTGGCCAGCTGCGCCTTCAACATCGCCTGGATCTTCCTCTGGCACTACGGGTTCATCGCTCTCAGCCTCATCGCCACCGTGGGTCTGACGTCCTCCGTCGCCACAGCATACCTGCGCATGCCCCCTCATCCCCGCGGCATCGCCCAGTACCTGTCGGTCAATGCCCTCTTCAGCATCTATCTGGCCTGGATGAGTGTGACCACCGTACTGCATGGAAGCATCATTCTGGAGGAGGCGGACATACTGCGGTGGGGCGGGGAGGCGGTGGACTGGCTCGTGCTCCTGGTCCTTCTCGCGACGGTCTACTCGTCCCATGTATCGCTGCTTCGATCTGATCCCCTGTTCCCCCTAGCCTTCATCTGGTCGCTGGCGGCACTGGCCGTCGGAAGCCGGGACATTCCGCACGTCGCCTACCCCGCCCTGGGAGCGGCCCTGGCCCTCATACTGGTTTCACTGTACGTGGTGGCGAGATTCCGGGTGGAATCCTGCCCGGACATTCCGGCGGCCTGAACGTCGTCGGGCCGGGAAGTCACCGGCGTCAGGCCCCAAACAGCAGGTGTAGCAGCGCTTGGCGAACTGCCCTCACCTTTTCCTCGTCAATATCCCCCCCGCGCAGCGCCCACAGCCGGGTGAACAGGGGAATGATCGCCTCTTCCGCGACCCATCCGCTGCTTACCGCCTGTTCGATGACATAGACCAGATCCGGCAGGGTGTCACGCGAAATGGGTCCCTCGTCCCTCAGGATCGTCTCGAGCTCCCCGGGCAGCTGGGCGCGGAAGCGGGCCTCTTCTCTCTTTATGACGGAATTGAGACGGCATTGAATCTGCCCATCCCAGGGAATATCCGCCGACGCGATGTTCTCCGCCAGGTGCTCACGCGACCGCGTGCCCGTCAGGACTGCAGTCACCCCCGGCAGTTCAAAAGCCCAACGCAGCGCCACCTGGACCGGGGTGGATCCCGTCTGCCCGGCCAACGCCTGCAGCTCCCCGACGACCGCGAGGGCGGACCTGAATCTGCCGCCCCGGTACAGCGGGTCCATGTTGCGAAGGTCGTCTCCGGAGAATGCTGTCTCTGCGCCAACATCCCCGCTGAGCAACCCGCGGCCGCTCGGACTGAAGCCGATGATGCCGGCCGACTCCCCGGCCACGGGAAACAGCCGCCGGTACTGCTCCCGGGTGGCGCAGTTCAGCTCTACCAGGCAGGCGACCGGCCTGCCGATCTCCAGATACTCCCTAACCTGGTCGAGCGGCAGGTGCCCGACCCCGTAGTGGCGGATCTTGCCCTCCCGCCTCAGCTCCTCCATCGCACCGACGGTCTCGGCCACCGGGGTCCGGGGGTCGTGGTAGTGCACCTGATACAGGTCTATGTGGTCCACCCCGAGCCGGCGGAGGCTCTCCTCGCATGAACTGCGGACGTGTTCGGCAGAGCAATCCCTCTCGCCCTCCGGGGTCAGTCCCACCTTGGTAGCCAGGACCACCTCATCCCGGAACGGTCTCACCGCCTCGCCCAGGATTTCCTCTCCGTCGCCATATGTGGGTGCAGTGTCGTACAGCGTCACACCCCGGTCACGTCCCAATTGGAGCAGGCGTATGAAGGATGGCCGGTCGAATTCTCCGTATGCGCCGGCCGCCGCATAACAGCCCATTCCCACCCTCGACACCTCAAGTGAAGTGCCCGGCAGTGTCGCATACCTCACGATATCCGCATCCTCCCTCCGACTCCGCGCCTGACAGCCCGGGACGACAGTCTGCCCGGGGCCACGCGTCGCGACCGTGAAGGCGGGGAATCAACACCCGCGCAGGCCCAGGCGGTTGCATACCACGTGCTCGGTCCCGTCGGGTAAGTCCCCGCTTGAGAGACTCCAGGTAAAGGGTCAGATGATCCAGTTCGTCGATCCTGTGCCAGCGTAACAGCAGCTCCAGGTCTCCCTCCCGCCCCCGGTAGGTGCGGGAGAAACAGAAGAGCTCGGCGGACAGCGTGATCTCGAAGTAGAGCTCCATGTTGTCGAAGGGCTCACCATTCGCCACCGCCATCTTCTCCATTACCCAGATGAGCCGCCCCACAGTAGGGACGATACCCAGCTCCTCCTTCATCTCTCTTTGCAGTGCCCGCCACGTCGTCTCAAAGCGACGGCATGCCCCTCCGGGCAGCGACTAGAAATCATCAACCTCTCCGATCGGTGCAGCAGGACGTGCCCCCAATGCACGGCGACGGTAACAACGCGACACTTCCGATCCTCCCCCATGGGCGGACTTCGACCACCTTCCCGGCCCACAGGCGCGCACCGCTCCTCGGAAGAATAGTGGGGCCGGATCGCTCTGTTAGGAGGGCAACCCTGCCCGCATTTGTAGTCAGTGGAGCAATATAACGGGCAGGTCCATCAGGAGACGAGACCCCAGGAGAACACCATCCAGAAATACCACATCAGGCCTGCGTACACGCCCGTGGCCAGCAGGACTGAGGCCCGGGCGATCGTTCCGATCTGGTACCTGACCTTCCAGATCATGTACAGACCCAAAGGCACCAGTATCACCTTGATCAGGGGAAACCACGCCGTTCCCACGATGGGAGCCATGATCGGGTTGCCCTCAAGGAGACCTCCCTCAAGACAGCGCAGCGTCAGCATGTAGTCGATCGCATTGAACACTCCCAGTGAGATCA
The DNA here is from genome assembly GCA_046484105.1 of Bacillota bacterium. Taxonomy (GTDB): domain Bacteria; phylum Bacillota; class Sulfobacillia; order SLMV01; family SLMV01; genus PWUC01. The sequence goes on along the minus strand of JAWOBW010000269.1, from coordinate 12,975 downwards.
ACGTGATTCTGAGGTGTGCCACCTCTGCAGCATCCCCCCACAGTCTTGAGGAAGGGCAGCCGACCCGCGGGGAACTCCCCGACCGAAGTGTTCTTCCCCTTGGGCGGCCGTCCTCCCCCAAACTCAGAATAGTTGAGAAAAGACGGAAAGATTTCCCGCCCTGAAACCCCCTCGCCACCGGGACACTCAGGCGGGCCCGCACAGCCTGCGGTTGGGAAACAAAAAACCGCCATCGTCAATCCGACAGCGGTCGGTTACGCCACTAGCTCCCCCGGAACATCAGCGTCCAGAACTCGCAGAACCGGGTTCATCACTCCCGCACATCCATGCGTCTATGTGTATTTTCGCCCGGCAGGAGCATGCACTGTCAGTCTGTCCTGACCGGGCACTACCCTGACATCATCTTCCTTCGCCATAATCGTCGGATTTCCTGCCTGTAATCGCGAATATTTTGCCCAACCCCGCGGGGAATTGTCCCTGACCTCCAGTCGGGCCGGAACTGGGGGACGCAAGCCCTCCAGAGGCAGGCTCCACTAAAGGGTTTGCCCGAACCATCAAGAATAGGACCAGAGATGAGACGCCTCCCTTCACTAGCCTTGCGGAAAGGGATGATCGAGCTTGGACTATACTCTGTACATGGGAATTGCCCTGACTGCCGGTGCCCTGGGATTGGCCCTGGCCGTTCACGTGGCACTTACCAGGTGGATTGCAGCACTGAAGCGCCTGGCCCGGGATGCCGAGGAGGAGGTCTTCTTCGGAGTCATCTCCAACCTGGCCCTGTATCGGTCGCTGGCGATGCTCACATCAGCCCTCAGGATACTGGGCTGGTTGGGAGCTCTAGCCGTCGCCACCCTGTACCTTCCGTCCCTGGCCGCGGCCCGGGACTGGCTGCTGATCATCCTTCGGTTCCTACTCGACGGCGTCAGGTCAGCCCTGGGACGCCCGCTCATTTACCTCGGGGATCAACCCATCTCACTCATCTACATATTCCTTCTCATCCTACTTCTGTTTGCCGCCTTCGTGTGCGCCGGCTTCTCCCGCATCTTCTTCAAGCGCTACCTCCTGTCGCGGACCCCCCTCGGGTTGGGAACACAGGAGGCCCTGGCCAGCGCGGCCAGCTACCTGGTGCTGGCCCTGGCAACGGTCATCGCCCTGGATGTTGTCGGCATTGACCTCAGCACACTGGCGGTGATAGCCGGGGCACTCAGCATAGGAATTGGCTTCGGCCTGCAGAACATCGTCAACAACTTCGTCTCGGGCCTGATCATCCTGGTGGAGCGTCCGATAAAGGTGGGAGATCGGATAGAGGTCGCCGGGGCGCAGGGCAGGATCACGAGGATCTCGGCGCGGAGCACCACCGTAAACACCAATGACAACGTCGACATTATCGTTCCCAACTCCGAGTTCATTTCCAGCCAGGTGATCAACTGGAGTCAGGCGGACAATCTCATCCGCTTCCGGATACCGGTGGGAGTCGCCTATGGATCGGACGTAGACCTGGTCATGAGGTTGCTGGAGGAGTCCGCACTGCGGGTCTCGGAGGTGCTCAGAGATCCGCCCCCCACTGGTCGTTTCCTGTCTTTCGGAGATAATGCCCTGGAGATGGAAGTGAGGGTGTGGACGGAGAGAGGGCTGCACAGGAGGGGTCTGGTCACCAGCAACGTCAACCGGGAAATCTACAAGAGCTTCATCGAGCATGGGATCAGCATTCCCTTCCCGCAAAGGGACATTCACATCCAGTCCTGGCCGGGTCTGAGAGAGGTCGACGCCGGGGGCGACGGGGTGCCCTCCGAGTAGTCATCTGGGCGCCCCCCGTCAGCTGCGCGGGCGGCTTCCCCACCCGCCCCAATCCGACATTGCGGCCGCGCGGGCCGCACGCACGACCGGGGATGCAGGAGCAGTCCGCCTGCCCTCAGAAATGATCCCGCTAGCGGCAGAATCCCTAAGCCACGGGCGAATATAACGAGATGCCGGGCGCCAGAACGATGCCGGCATCTTCCCGGCCATCGCCCCGGAGGAGAGGAGGATAGGCCGAGCACCAGTCGCAGCGCAGGTGGACGCTTCCGGCCCCGACCGGAGAGCATGGCGATTCGTGGCCGGGAGCACAATTCGGGATCTGAGCGGAGGACGACGTGCCCCCATAGCTTCCGGTCGATCAACGCCTGCGGCCAGGCGCGCCGTCACGAGTAGATCAGGTACCGGCAGCGTCGCTGGAGGAAGTGATCGAGATCCCGGGCCCACATCGCGGTCAGGTCATCCGGGCCCGCCCCGGCGTCAATCGAAGTCCGCAGCTCATCGGTGCCCGCCAGGAGGTCGATGGAGTAACCGTCCGGGTCATTTCGCCAGGCAAACCCGGGAGCCATTGTCCTCGCCACGCAGAGCATGTGCAGACCGGTCTCAAAGGAGTTCAACCGGTCGCGGTCGAGAACGTGCACCTGCACCCCGGCGCAGCGCTGACCGGCATACCTGGAGGCACCTGGTATGAAGCGGGTGGGCCGGAACCACACACCGGGCAACCCGCGACTGTTCAGCTCGGCGGCGAACTTCCGCCCGTCCAGCCGGGGGGAACCGATGATCTCGAAGGGCGCGGTGGTCCCCCTGCCCTCCGACAGGTTGGTTCCCTCGAACAGGCAGGCCCCCGGATACAGGGCGGCCATGTCCAGGCCCGTGGCATTGGGAGACGGAGGCACAAAGGTCAGGCCGGTCTCATCAAACCACATGTCCCGGCGCCAACCCCTCATCTCGATCACTACCAGGTCGGCGCCGACGGAAAACTCCCCGTTCACGTAGAGGGCGATCTCCCCCGACGTCATCCCGTGGCGAGCCGCGCACGGATACAGCCCCACGAGGGAGGCAAACTCTCTTCGGGACACGTTCCCCTCCACCCGTGATCCGGTGACCGGGTTGGGTCGGTCGAGGACGACAAACCTGATCCGGGCCTCAGCCGCCGCCCGCATGCACCTGGTCATGGTCCAGTTGAAGGTGTAGTAGCGTGAGCCGATGTCCTGAATATCGAAGACGAGGGCATCAAGGTCCTTCAGGTCGGCCCGGGACGGTTCCTCCGAGGCACCGTACAGACTGAAGACCGGCAGCCCGGTGGCCGGGTCCGCCCCGTCCTCCACGCGGTCCTGATCGTCAATCTCGCCCCAGAGCCCGTGCTCAGGGGCGAACAACCTCTCGAGCTGTATGCCGCACCCGTGCGCGAGGACAGCGGCGGTGGGAAGATGAGAGGCATCGATACCGGTGTGATTGGTGATCAACCCGACGCGCATGCCCCTCAGGATCTCCCGCAGGGCCGGCCGGTCATCGACTCCGCACGCAACTGTCACGGACAGGCCTCCTCATGCAAATGCAAACCCGTTGTCTCCTCCGGTGCGGCCGGGCAGATGCCCCGCTTCCGCGGGCTCATCTCCGATCCCGCTGCAGATCGTACAGCATCTTCTCCAGATACCACTGCTCGGAGCGACCCGGATGCCTCTCCCGGAGTCGGGATAGCTGCGCCTCGATGACCGCCTCCGCCATGTCCTCCGGCATGTGCAGCATCCTCTTGTACCGCTCTCTCAGGCCGCAGGGCCGCCAGTGCCCCCTCCCCCGCATCCTCCTGAGGACCAGGCCAAGACAGGCGGCCACTATCGCCAGTACCATGATGATTGTCGTGACACTGCCCACGGGAAGGCACCTACCCCACTGCGGTATGGATTCCGCGATTCCGCCGCTCAACACAGTCGCCTATTTCTTTGACGAACGACCGCTGGATTCCTGCCCTGCCGCCGTCGCCTCTGACTCGCCGAGGTCGGGCCGGTTCCCCGGCCTCGGGGGGAGAGTTCGCACGGCCGGTCACGTCAATTATGAACCCCAGCCTAATAGATTTCGCGGCTCGCACCGATATTATAAGTATGGAGCACTTTATCAAGACAGATGTGGACGCCGGCGACAGCCGGCGGGTGCGGTCAACGGGAGAGCAGCACTGAAATCCACACCCCGGCCTGGAGTCTGCCGGGAGGCGGGGAAGACTTCCACGTCCCCGGTGCATTCCTGTGGATTGAGGAGAAAAGACTCTTTCCTGCATTAAGCCGCCTCGTCGCCCTCGCCGGCGTCCATTAAGGTCGCATCAGCACCAGAGGAGGTGCGCACGGACGGGCCCGATCCCGCAGACTGGGTGAGACGGGAGGAAGAAACCGGACTTATCCGCACAGAAGCCTGAGGCTCAGTTCGCCCGAGAAGACGACTTCTGAGAATCAGTGTTGAAGGCAAGACGGTTATTGAAAACCCGGAATGGGGAGATGTACATGGCCAAAGCAAATCTCGCGAAGCGGTTCATCGCAAGTGTCATCGACAGCGCCCTGATCTTCATCGTGGGCCTCATCCCTGCCATCGCCAGCATCATCGGTCTCATCTATTTGCTCACCAGGGATGCACTCGTCTACGAGGTGACCAAGAAGGAAGAGTTCCGAAACAGGAGCCTGGGCAAACACCTCATGGGCCTCAAGGTGGCCAGGGCCTCGGGTGAGGGAGACATTGATCTGCTAACCTCCGTCAAGCGCAATCTGCCCCTGGCCATAGGAGGCCTGGTTGCCCTGATCATCGCGCCGATTCTTCGCACATTCGCCAGTTCAGCGGCCCAGGGTATGGTCACTGCGGGAGGCACCCAGGTGGCCCCGGCTGCCGGTCTGGTGGGGGGCATGGCCGTTCTGGCCACCGCGGCGGTGGGAATCATCGTCACCCTCCTCTGCGGGATACCTGTGGTGATTGAGTGCCTGACGGTGCTCTTCAACAACGAGGGAAGGCGGCTTGGAGATCGCTTCGCCGGCACACACGTGGCGGAAGTATAGAAACTGAGGCGACGGGAGAACCTGGAGAGGCACCCTGCGGGGATGCCTCCTCTCTCTGTCCTGCACTCGACGCGCTGATGCACCCCCCGGTCTGAGAAGACTCCCCCGACCCACCCGCACAGGCTCCAGCTGTGACGCCAATGACCTCCCTCGCCCGGTCGACGCAGCCGCCGCACTGACGCACTCCGGGCACTCTCTCATCCTCAGATCAACGGCCGACACGGGCCTCTGCCGCGCATTTGGCCACCTGATGCTCCAGACCGGTCCGTCCGAGCCCACGTGCCGCGCAGCTGGCCGGGGCTACGGTTCAAATGATACGATGGCATCGTCTCCATGCACATCCGCTGGAGCTCGCGGTCGATGGCTCCTGCACCACCGAGGGGGAGGAAATCCGGAGTGATCTGGGAACAGATTCTGGTGCTGGCAGTGCTGTCTGCCATGGTGGGCATGTTCATCTGGGGGAAACTGCGCTACGACCTGGTGGCACTCCTCGGCCTGATCGTCGCCGCGGCGGCCGGCCTGGTCCAGCCACAGGATGCCTTTGCCGGTTTCGGCCACCCCGCGGTGGTCACCGTGGCTGCGGTGCTGGTGATAAGCAGGGGGCTTCTGAATTCGGGCATCGTGGACAACCTGGCCGGCCTGGTGTCGCGCGCCGGCGAATCCGTCCCCATGCAGGTGGCCGTGTTGACCACACTGGTGGCCGTTTCCTCGGCCTTCATCAACAACGTGGGGGCCCTCGCCCTGTTCATGCCCGTCACGCTGCGCCTGGCCAGGCAGTTTGACACTCCGGTGTCCGCGCTGCTCATGCCGCTGGCGTTCGGATCCCTGCTCGGCGGGCTGACCAGCTTGATCGGGACTCCCCCCAACATTATAATAGCGACTTTTCGCGCCGAGCTCGGAGCCGCGCAGTTTCGCATGTTCGACTTCACTCCAGTCGGAGGCGCGGTGGCCATCTGTGGCCTGGTTTTCCTCGTGCTGGTGGGCTGGCGCCTCATTCCGAATCGGCGGTCGTCGGCGGCAGTGGACAACCTGTTCGAGATCAGCGAGTACATAACGGAAGTCAAGATTCCCACCGACTCGGTCCTGGCGGACACGAGACTGAGCGAGATGCGGGAAGTGACGGGCGCTGATGTGACTGTGGTGAGCATCATCAGGGGAGAGCAGACCCTGCCTGCACCGTCGGCCAGGCACTCTCTGCGCGCCGACGATGCTCTCATAGTCAGGGCCGACGCCGAGGACCTGCAAAACTTCATCGATGCGGCGGGAGTGGTGCTGGTGGGCCGCGAGGATCTGCAGGCGGAGGAGCTGGGAGCCGGTGAGATCACCCTGATCGAAGCGGTGATCACTCCATCGTCACCCCTTGAGGGCAGGACTGCCTCCAGCCTGCGATTGCGAAGCAGATACGGTGTGAACCTGCTGGCAGTTTCGCGGGAGGGGGCACGGCTCAGGGCCCGCCTCGCCGACATACGTTTCAGGGCCGGAGACGTCCTCCTGCTGCAGGGGCGCGAGGATGCGGTGGGGGGCGTACTGCAGGATCTGAAGTGCCTGCCCCTGGCCGGGCGGGGACTGCGGATGGGACAGCCGCGGCGCCTGCTCATAGCCGGCGGGATCTTCGCCGGTGCGCTGCTGCTGGCCGCCCTCGGCGTCACCGAGGTTCAGCTGGCGCTCACGGCCGGGGCCGGGGCCATGGTTCTGGCGGGCTTTCTGTCAACCCGGGAGGCGTACCAGAGCATCGACTGGTCGGTGATAGTGCTGCTGGCCTGCATGATTCCCATCAGCACGGCACTCGAGGACACCGGGGTGGCGTCACTGGCCGCGGATCAGCTGCTGGCGGTGGCCCAGTGGACACAGCCGTGGGTCAGCCTGACCCTGATACTCCTGGGCGTGATGCTTCTGTCCGACGTCGTCAACAACGCCGCCGCCACCCTGCTGATGGCTCCCATCGCCGTTGGGGTGGCACAGAGCCTGGGAGCATCGCCCGATCCCTTTCTCATGGCGGTCGCAGTGGGAGCCTCGTGCGCCTTTCTCACCCCCATCGGGCATCAGTCCAACACCCTGGTGATGGGACCCGGCGGATACCATTTCGGCGACTACTGGAAGGTGGGATTGCCCCTGGAAGTGGTAATAGCAGTTGTCGCGATTCCCATGATCCTGTGGATCTGGCCGCTGGGAATCTGAAAGCGCCCCCGGGCCCGCGGCCGGTATATCGCCCCGCTCAGGACCGGACCCCGTGCTCACGGGCTCTAGTCCGGAACGCCTGCTACACTGCCCCCCCGACCCACCTGATTCTCCTGTCGAACGATGCGTGCAGGGCTGGGCATAGATCATACCACGGTGTTTCCCGTCCATGCCGATTATTGATACAAATGGCAAACCAAGGAGGAGTTGACAAGTTCATGTCGAATATTGTTTCATAAGAAAGGATGAGATTCTTCTCTCATCCAGTGCGTGCCTTGGCCGGTTCGCGAAGAATAGACAACTGAATATATTCGGAAATGGTTCCGAAAGGGCAAATTCAGCGAAAGCTGGAGGCGCAAAACCGAGGATCTAAGGCCAGAGTTTCTGGCTAGGATGGCCGGGTTGCCGAAGAACTTCTTTTTTGTCGGTTCTCCCTCCACATACACGTGGATCCTTCCTCTGTCCGCCTCCAGCTGCAAGGGAGGCGGATTCGTCAATGCGTCATTTGCCGCATGCGACGTGAAGGCTCGGCACAGCTACCAGCAGGTATCGAGTCTTCTGTGGGGAGGGAGAAAGACAATGACAGAAAGCATTTATGATCACCTGGGCGACGCGGCCCAGTATTGGAAGGCGTACAAGGAAACCGGTGACTGGGAGGCGCGGGAGAATCTGATACTGGAGTACGTCGGGCTGGTCAAACACGTGTCGGGCCAGATGGCCATGGGCATGCCGGCTGAGATCCAGCCGTCGGACCTGGAGACGTACGGAATATTCGGCCTGATCGATGCGCTGGACAAGTTCGACGTGACCAAGCGGATCAAATTCGAAACCTACGCAGTCATGAGAATCCGCGGCGCCATCCTTGACGGTGTCAGGAAGATGGACTGGGTCCCGGCGTCTTTGCGGCGAAGATGGCGGGAGATCAGGGATGCCCGCGACACCCTCAGAAAGTCGCTGCGGCGGCAGCCCACCGAGGGAGAAGTGGCCCTGTATCTCGACAACGATCCCGAGAAGCTGCGAAACGACTCCATACAGATAGCCAAGATGAAGATGGTCTATCTCGACGAGGCGTATGCCTCGGAGGACATGGCCAATGTGGATGCACTTCTGAACTCGATCCCCGACGAGAGGACACCCGATCCCTTCGAGCACGCCAGCTGGCAGGCGCAGAGAGATCGGATAGCGCAGGCAATAGGGAAGCTGAATGAACAGGAGCAGACCGTCATAACCCTCTACTACTACGAGGGATTGACGCTGGGAGAGATCGCCGAGACGATGGGACTGTCACCGTCCCGCATCTCCCAGGTGCACACCACGGCTGTGCGGCGCATGCGCCAGGAGCTAAATGCGGAGAAGGAATTCCTCATGGCGATGAGTCGGTGACCGCCGACCGTGATCTCGTGCGGTGGAGTGAACTCGGGAGGCGCCCCGCTGTCATTGGTGCGCACGCAGAGAAGACAGCTTCATACATACGTGGTGGACCGGGAGGAGAACTCCGGATGCAGAGCCTGCGGCGGACTGAGAGAGGGTGTGCGGGGGCCGTCCCCGCGATCCCCGGCTCCAGTTCAGCCTCACGGGGCAGAGAAGTGAACACGGAGGGCCGCCTGGTGCTCGGGTGACCCTCCGCTGCAGCCATTGATCATTTCTCCAGGAGACTGCAACCGCCCGTCCCGTTCTCACAGCAGGGGCGGCGCACCTCTAGGTGTAGAACTCGCTGAGCAGTACCCGGCGCTCCTCATCACTGAGCCTGAGCATGCGCTTCACAGTCTCGATGGATACCTTGCCGCAGGAGAAGATGAGCTCGGTGAAGCTCACATCGTCCCAGCCGCACTCCTCCTGAATGCGCTCCAGCTCCCGCATTCCGTAGTAGTACACGGTGAAGTATCCCGGCGTCATCTCCTGTGCCACCACCTGGCCCAGGGCGACATCCCGGCCAAACTTCATGAAGCGCTGATACAGCTCAATACCGTCCTCGCGCGTCCCGCCGAAGTGATGCATGGCGAGATCCACCCAGATGCGAACCGCAGTGTGCAGGCGCCGGTACGCCACAAACAGCGGGAAGGCCGGCTCGTCGAAGATGTTCTCCAGCAGCCGCTCCGAACGGTGGGCAATCCCCTCGGCGAGGGGCGCCGCCTTGCCGGCACCCACCATCCCCGAACCTACCTTGAAGCAGCGGGGCATGTTGCCGGCGGAGGTCTTGACGTAGTCGGCGTGGTGCCCGGGGTAGCACTCGTGGACGGCATTCATGTGAATCCAGCCCAGGCTGATGGAGTCGTAGTTGTACTGGTTGAGGAAGACGGCTCCGCTGAGATTGCCGGACAGCATGTCGGATCCCGAGAAATAGCCGCCCCAGGGGTAAGAGTCCTTGAGATACTCCGGCACCTGCCAGACGTCACAGGTTTCACCCTCCGGAAGTGTGATGTACTTGAGGGCGGCGTTCCGCGCGATGGCCAGCGAGTTGCGTATGGTCCGGTACATCTCCTCGGGCGTGTCCCGCGGCGGGAGATCCTCGTCCAGTATGGTGAAGGGATCGCGGTCCGGATCGATGGCGCGGGCAATCTCGCGCATCTCCTCCTGGCAGCGGTAAACCTCGTCCTTGTAGGTGGCCAGCAGGCGGTCCATGTCAACCCCGAAGATCCCGCACAGGATCTTCGGGTATTCGGGACCGGTGACGGCCTCTCCCTCGCTCACCGACGGCGTTGAGCGTAGCTGCACGCTCAGCTCCTCCGAGAGACGGGGAAGACGGGCTATCCTGTCAGCATACTGCTGAACGCGCGAATCTTCAGCGGTCCCGCTGAAGACCTCATCCAGACTTGCAGCCACCCGCTCGGACACTGAGGGGATGATGGCGAGTGCATTGAGTAGCATGTTGCGCCGCTCGTCATTCACCTGTTTCCCCAGCTCACAGGCCGCCCGCAGGACGTCCGGGGCGTGATCGGCCACGCCGCAGAGAGCGGCAAACCGCACCTCGGGGGGCCGTGCGTCCAGGTCGGTCAGGGCATTCAAGCGCCGGGTGATGGCGCCGGGATACCGGTGGGGGAAGCTGATGTCATTGTGGATCCGCACTCGCATGGTCTCGAGCACTTCCGCCATGTGCTGCAGCACCACTTCCGCCGGGGCATCGTGCTCCCCGGCCAGCTCCTGCGCCACCACCTCATCGAGGGTGCGGACCTCCTGCAGAATCTCCTCTATGTTCTCCTCAGAAGGTATGAAGGGATGGGCCTCGTGTTCTGCCTGTCCGTCGTAGCAGCTCGCCAAATCCACCAGCTGTCGGTCCAGTTTCCTCAGCATCTCCATCTGCACACTGCTCCTTTCGCCGGTGTTCGATGTCAATTCTCAGCTCGCTTCCAACACTGCTGCAGTTCGAGGGAACCCGCGGCTGGCCTCCCTCGCTTTATGTCACGAATTGAGTGTCTTGGGATCCAGGATGTCACGCAGGGCATCGCCGACGATGTTGAACGAGAGCACCGTGAGGAAGATGGCCATTCCCGGGAACATAACCACATGCGGTGCGTGTCGCATGTGAGTTCGACCGGCGTTGATCATCGAACCCCACTCTGCCGTCGGCGGCGGAACGCCGACTCCGAGGAAACTGAGTGCTGCGGCCGTCAAAATGGCGCTGCCCAGCAGCAGTGTGGCATACACCAGAATGGGGCCGAAGCTGTTGAGCAGTACGTGTCTGACGATTATGCGTTGCTGGCTGCCGCCGGCGGCGCGGGCCGCCTCAACGAACTCTCTCTCCTTGACGGACAGGGCCGCACTGCGAGAGAGCCTGGCAAAGGTCGGCACACTGTAGACTGCAACTGCCACCACCACCGCAAATACGCCGGCCTGCATGGCCGCAGCGATCAACATGGCAATCAGGATGCCGGGGAACGACAGCAGAATGTCAATTATGCCACCCACGATGCCATCAAAAACCCCGCCGTAGTATCCGCCCAGCAATCCCATGGTAATTCCCACAACACCGCCCAGTCCGACGGCCAGTGTGCTCATCACCAACGACAGCCGGGCACCGTACACCACGCGGCTGTAGATGTCGCGGCCAAGTTCGTCGGTGCCAAACCAGTATTCCGCACTCGGCGGCTCCAGTATGTTGGTGAAGTGCTGCCGGTTGGGATCATGACGGGACAGTTGGGGCGCAAGCAGCCCGATCAGAAACAATAGCAGAATCATCACCGCAGCGGCGGCACTCAGTTTGTTCTTTCTGAAGCGTCTAAACAACAATGTGGTGAATGAACGATCAGCCAAAGAGAATCACTCCTGCTCGCCGGTCAGCTGTAAGAGATGCGTGGATCGAGAAAGCCATATAGCAGATCCACCCCCAGGTTCACCACGACGAAGGTTGCGGCCACGAAGACCACGCCGCCCTGCACCGCGGGAAAGTCGTTGCCGGTGATCCCCAGCACCATGTAGCGTCCGATGCCGGGCCAGGCGAATATGGTCTCGGCTATCACTGCGCCCGCCAGCAGTCCTCCGAACTGCAGGCCCAAAACGGTGATGACCGGTATCAACGCGTTCTTCAGAGCGTGTCGATAGATCACCACGCGCTCCCTGAGACCCTTCGCCCGCGCAGTACGGATGTAGTCCTCGCGGAGCACGTCCAGCATGGCCGACCGGGTCAGACGGGCCAGGATTCCCATGGCCGCCACTCCTATGGTCAGGGCGGGCATGAGCAGGTGCTTGATGGCCTCCACGCTCCAGAATCCCCCGATGCGGCCGGAAAGGGGCAGCCATCCCAATCGCAGCCCGAACAACAGCATGAGCAGAAGACCCAGCCAGAAGTTCGGTAGGGATACCCCCAGCAGCGATATGGTCATACTGATGTTGTCAGCGACGGAATTCTGCCTAATTGCCGACACTATACCCGCTGGGATGCCCACCAGCATGGCAGCTGCCATGGCAAAAATCGCCAGCTCAATCGTGGCCGGATAGCGCTCCAACAGGCTGGGCGCCACCGGCCTGCGGGTCCTGATGGACTCACCGAAGTCCAGGGTCAGCGCCCGCTTCATGTACATGATGAACTGGGTGTGCAGCGGCTGGTCCAGACCGTAGCGCGCACGCAACTGGGCCGCCAGTTCCTCGCCCGCACCCGCCGGCACATCGGCCGGTATGAGCAGGTCGATGGGGTCCCCAGGGGTAAGATGAAGCGACAGGAATACGACGGTTAGAACTCCGAGTATCACGGGTATGCCCGTGAGTACTCTTCGGATAATGTATACGTACATCCAGCCTACCCTCTTCCCTTGTGGTCCTCGACAGTAACAGTATCAGAGGCGGGGCTCTGAGCCCCGCCTCATCTCGATCACTGTGCTCCGACGGATCATTCGAGATGCCAGAGGTGAGTCAGGTAGAAGATGCCCGAGGGAGCCAGGAATACGTCCTTGATATCCGGATTGGCGGCGTAGATCTGGAACATCCACCAGCCGTAGGCCTCGATCGCCTCATCGTACACCAGCTCGTTGACCTCGCTGTAGTACTGCTTGCGCTCGTCGAAGTCCAGCGTGCTCCGCCCGGCGACGATGAGCTCGTCTATCTTGACCTGAACCGGATGATCGCTCGGATACTGCGACACATTCCAATAGCTGGTGCCGTCGAGGTTGCCGCAGGCCACGGGAGGTTCGGCGGCTGCATTGGACAGCCACAGCGTGATGTCGTACTTGCCGGTGCGAACTGCATCGTAGTAGCTCAGGCGAGCAGCGGTGCTGATCTCGGTGCCGATACCGACGTCGAACAGCATCTGCTGGATCATCTGCGTAGCGCGAAGCCAGGCGTCATCATCACCGCGCACCGGCAGGTGCAGGTTGATGGGCTCTCCGTTGATCTCGCGAATGCCGTCCTCGTCCGTATCAACGTAACCGGCCTCGTCGAGGACGGCCTTGGCCTCGTCCGGATCATAGTAGTAGCTGGGAGCAGATTCATCGTGCGCCCAGGAACCGGGAACTGCCAGCTGATCCATGACCAC
>JAWOBW010000145.1:0-3449 GCA_046484105.1 Bacillota bacterium | reverse complement strand
GATTTCTGGCTCGGCGCCGCCAACGACATCATCTTCCGCGCGCGGGGCATCGAGTTCGTGGACGGCACCGCACCCGGCTTCGCGGCCATCGTCGGCGCTGCGCCCACGAACCAGATTGCGGTTGATATTGCCAGAGAGCTGCAGGAGAAGAACCTGTACGTCTTCCTGATAGGTTCCACTGACGGTGTGAGTATGGGGGAGCAGCTGCGCGAGGAGGGCGTCCAGATGGGATGGGATTCCCGCCTGGTTCCCTTCGGCAAGGACATGACCTCCGCCGTCTACGCCATCGGATTTGCCGCCCGGGTGGCCATGGCCTTCGGCGGAATCCCGCCCGGAGAATTCCGGCGGAACCTGATATACAACAAGAACAGAACCTTCGCCTTTGTGATGGCACTGGGCGAGGTGGACGATGAGAAGTACGCCCACGCGGCTGGAGCCATCAACTTCGGTTTCCCGGCTATCGCCGACACGGACATTCCCGAGATCCTTCCCACCGGAATCTGCACCTACGAGCACGTGGTGGCCATGCCCAAGCAGGTGGAGAAGGAGAAGATCCACAGCGACATCGTGTCCAAGGCCATCGAGGTTCGCGGCCTGAAGGTGGAGATTGCGGAGGTTCCCATTCCCACCTCCTTCGGCCCGGCCTTCGAGGGTGAGATCATCCGGCGGGACGTCCTGCACACCGAATTCGGCGGCAACTACACGCCGGCCTTCGAGTACCTGCGCATGATGGAGCGCTCCGACGAGGTCACCGACGGCAAGATAGAGCTCATCGGTCCCGACATCGACGAGATTGAACCCGGCGGGGCCCTGCCCCTGGGCATCGTGGTCGAGGTCTACGGCAGAGACATGCAGGAGGACTTCGAGCCGGTTCTCGAGCGGATGATCCACAGCTACATCAACCAGGCCTCGGGAGCGTGGCACCAGGGACAGAGAGACATCAACTGGTTGAGAGTATCCAAAGAGGCGTTCGACGCTGGTCTGAGGGTGAAGCACTTCGGCGACATCCTTCACGCCCGACTGCACCAGGAATACGGTGCGGTGGCGGACAAGGTGCAGGTGAAGCTCTTTACCGAGGAGGAAGAAATCCTCAAGTGGAGGGAGAAGGCCAAAGAGGCCTACCACAGCCGCGATGAGCGAATCCTCGGCATGACCGACGAATCGGTCGACATCTACTACTCCTGCATACTGTGCCAGAGCTTTGCACCCAACCACGTGTGCATCATCACCCCGGAGAGGTCCGGCCTCTGCGGAGGATACACCTGGCTCGATGCCAAGGCCAACTACCAGATCATCCCCACCGGTCCCAACCAGCCGGTCGACAAGGGTGAGGTCCTGGATGACAACTACGGCCAGTGGCAGGGCGTCAACGAGTACCTGGCCGAGGCCTCACGGGGCAATCTCGAGCGCTTCAGCGCCTACTCGATGATCATGGACCCGATGACCTCCTGCGGGTGCTTCGAGTGCATTTCGGTGGTGCTTCCTCTGACCAACGGAATCATGATCGTACCGCGAGAATACACCGGCATGACCCCCTCGGGAATGAAGTTCTCCACCCTGGCGGGACAGATCGGTGGAGGAATCCAGACGCCCGGTTTCGTGGGCCACTCGAAGCTGTATATCAGCAGCAAGAAGTTCATCCGGGCCGACGGAGGCTACCAGCGCATCGTGTGGATGCCCAAGGTCCTCAAGGATGAAGTGCGCGACAGGCTGAACGAACGGGCCAGAGAGGACGACATCGACGACTTCGTCAGCATGGTGGCTGACGAGGATGTCGGCGAGACCGAGGAGCAGATCATGGAGTTTCTGCAGGAAGTCGGTCACCCGGCTCTCGAGATGGACCCGATGATGTGAGGAATCGCCGCGGGTCTTCCGCGGCGTCAAGGAAAACCGGAGGGATTAACATGGCATTGACTGCGATGGATATATACAAGCTGCTGCCGAAGACCAACTGCGGCAAGTGCGGAACTCCAACCTGTCTCGCCTTCGCCATGCAGCTGGCGAACAAGAAGGCGAGCCTGGACCAGTGTCCCGATGCCTCGGACGAGGCGAAGCAGGCGCTGGCTGCCGCCTCCGAACCCCCCATAGCCCTGGTCAAGATCGGCGCGGGGGAGCGGGAGTTGAAGATCGGCAACGAGACCGTCCTGTTCCGGCATGAGGAGTCATTCTACCACCCCTGCGGCATAGCGGTACAGGTCAGCGACGATCTGGATGACGACGAGCTGGATGAGAAGATAGCCGGGATCGACGGTCTGTGGTTCGAGCGCGTCGGAGAGGATATCGGCGTGGAACTCCTGGCAGTGAAGGCCGAGTCCGGCGACCCGGACAGGTTTGCCGGCGTCGTCGGAAAGGTGCTGCAGGGGGCCAGGCAGACTCCGTTGCTCGTCAGCCTCGACCCGTCCATCATTCAGGCGGCCTTTGAGGCCAATGAAGACCTGGCCGCGGCCAGGCCGCTGATCTACGCGGCGACTCCGGACAATTGCGAGGAGATGACCGGACTGGCCAAGAAGTACGATGTGCCGCTGGCCGTCCTCGCCGACGGCATCGATCAGCTGGCCGAGCTGACCCCGAAGATCAAGGAGATGGGCGTGAAGGAGATGGTCCTCGACCCGGGGAGCGGCAGCACCCTCGGGGTCATGTCCGACCTGACGCAGATCAGACGGCAGGCGCGGAAGAACACCTTCAGGCCGCTGGGCTATCCCACCATTGGCTTCGCCGGCGGCGAGGATGCGCGGGCGATGACTCTCGAGGCCACCACCTACATTTCCAAGTATGCCGGGGTCGTGGTGATTGACAGCTGCGAGGCTCCCCACGTGCTGCCCCTGCTCACGTTCCGGCAGAACCTGTACACCGATCCGCGGGTTCCGCCTGCCATTGAGGCCAAGCTGTATGAGGTGGGCGACGTGACCGCGGATTCGACCGTGCTGATGACCACCAACTTCGCCCTCACCTACTTCACCGTTCTGGGCGAGGTGGAGGCCAGCAAGGTGCCGGCATACATCCTGGTGGTGGACACCGAGGGCCAGTCCGTGCTCACGGCCTATTCCTCGGAGAACCTCACCGCGGAGAACACCGCCAAGGCCATCAAGGATTCCGGCCTGGAGGATCGCGTCAATCACCGAAAGATCATCATTCCCGGATACGTGGCCGTCATGAGCGGTGCTCTTGAGGCCGAGTCGGGATGGGACGTCAGCGTGGGACCCAGAGAGGCCAGTGCAATACCGTCCTTCATGCGGGAAGTGGCCGGGTGATCGGTCGGCGCTGCACCGGACTCGATATAATGGAATGAGATGATGTCGATGCCCTACACGATAGCAGTGGCGGGAAAAGGTGGGACGGGCAAGACGACCGTCGCCAGCCTGGTAATGGCAGTTCTTCTGGCCGAGGACAGGGTGCCCATTCTGGCCGTCGACGCCGATCCCAATTCCAATTTCAACGACTGGTTGGGC
>JAWOBW010000079.1:0-17310 GCA_046484105.1 Bacillota bacterium | reverse complement strand
GCCGACGAGGAGCGGGAGCCGGAGCGCATTGGGGAGGAAGAGGACGAACCGGAGAGGGAGCCCGAGTCCTGAGGAAGGTGAACCCCGGTGGCGATTCAGCTGGTGGTTGGTCTGGGCAACCCGGGGGAGGAGTACAGGGGCACCCGGCACAATGTGGGCTTCGAGGTGGTGGAGCTTCTGGCCACCGACCGCTGGCGGAAGGGCTTTGCCGGGCAGTGGATCCGGGCCCAAATTTGTGGGCGGCCCCTGATGCTGCTTCGTCCGGCCACCTACATGAACCGCAGTGGCCTGTCGGTTGGGCATTATGTTCGCTGGCAGCAGCTCGGCTGCGATGAGATAATGGTCATCTGTGATGATCTCGACCTGCCGCTGGGAAGGCTGCGGCTGCGTCCCTCAGGGAGCAGCGGGGGGCACAAGGGACTGGAGTCCATCGGCCGGGAGCTGGGCACCTTTGATTTCGCCCGCCTGCGAATTGGTATCGGTCGCCCGCCGGAAGGGTGCCCGCCGGAGGAGTACGTTCTATCCCGCTTCACTGCCGGTGAAAGGTTTCTGCTGGAGGATGTCCTTGATCTCGCCGTCCGCGCGGTCGGATCCGTGGTCGGTTGCGGCGTGGAAACGGCGATGAATCAGTACAATGGGTGCGACCTCACCCCCGCTGGCGGGTGAGGTGAGGGGAGTTTAGGTCGAAGGGGCTCCGGCATTTGCCCGAGCCCTGAAGGTGTTTGTGAGGATACTCGAAATGGGGTTAAGATATTGTCGCCGGAGACCGCCAGGGTTGCCGACCTGAGAGACGCGGACCACTTGTTGAATCTGTGGGATGATCTCGCCGAGTTTCGCACAGCTTCCGATGCCATGAAGAAGGGTGACGGGGCCGGCCTGCTCTACGGAGTGAGCAGGGGAATGGATGCGTTCGCCCTGGCCGCCCTGTTCAGACGTTTCGGCGGTTCCCTCCTGGTGATATGTGACAACATCAAGGAGGCCGGGCGGATGCGGACAGATCTGTGCGCGTGGTTGCGGGAGGAGGAGGTGTCGTTTCTTCCCCCCCTCGAAGTGCTCCCCCACCCGGAGGCGCTGCGCAATCTGGATCCGGTGGCCGAGCGGCTGAGTTCCCTACAGCGACTCCTGTCGGGACGTCCCGTCGTTGTGGTGGCCCCAGTGGAGTCACTGGAGCGGCACCTGCCGCCGCGGGCAGTCATGAAGAGGGCATTCTTCTCCCTCACGAGGGGAGATGATTGTGATCGGGACATCCTCGTGCGCAGGTTGGACGAGATGGGCTACCGCCGCGAGGAGATGGTGGCCGAGCCCGGGCAGTTTGCCGTTCGGGGAGGCATTGTGGACATCTTTGCGCCCGGCCTGTCGCTTCCAGTGAGGATCGAGTTTTTCGGTGAGTCCGTGGATTCTCTCAGGATCTTCGACCCGGGGACGCAGCGGTCGGTGGACAGCACTGACCGGGTCCAGTTGGGACCGGCGCAGGAGACCTTTCCCGGTGCTGGGGATCTAGAGCAGGAAGAGGGGTTGAGTCTCCTCGAGGCGGAGATGACGCAGACAGTGCGCCACTTGAGGGACGAGGGTGAGGATAGGGCGGCCGATCTGCTGCAGGAGAGGATCCGGGAGCAGCTGGCCCACCTTCGCAGTGGTCTTCAGTATGACAACTTCGACCTGTTCCTGCCCTATTTCTGTTCCTCCCTGGACACCGTCTTCGACTACCTCCCGGATGAAGCGGCGGTGGCGGTGTGGGATCCGGCGGCAGTCACCCGGGCGGTCGAGGAGAGGACCGAGAAGCTCCTGCAGCGGCAGCGGCGTCTCGTTGCCGAGGGGGTCGTCCTGCCGGGTCAGCTGGATCTGGTCCTGCCGGCGGAGCAGATCGATCCGCTGCCGGACGGCAGGCCGCGGCTGTATCTGTCTGCTCTTCTGCAGCGAGTCAAGGGGGTCAGTTTTGATCACGTGGTCCACATCGGTGGCCGTCCCTCCGAACCCTTCTACGGGCAGTGGGAGATGTTCCTGGCGGAACTCCGCAGGTACAGATCGGACGGCCGCAGGGTAGTCCTGGCCGTCGCATCGGAGAATCGGGCCTTGCGGCTGGCGGATTCGCTGCGGCAGAGGGAATTCGAGGTGGCCAACGGGCTGGCAGTGGTGAGGGCGGAACTGTCGCACGGTTTTGAGGTCTACGGCCAGAATCTGGTTGTTCTCACCGAGGAAGACGTGTTTGGTCGCCCACAGCGGGTGAAATACCAGGTGCCGAAGAAGCACCGGCGGGAGGTCGCCGACTACGAAGACCTGCTTGAGGGTGACTATGTGGTGCATCGTCATCACGGAATCGGCAAGTATCTCGGCCTCTCCTCCAAGGAAGTCCAGGGCGTCGAGCGAGATTATCTGGTCATCTCCTACGCCGAGGGTGATCGCCTGTACGTGCCGGTCGACGCCATAGACCTGGTGCAGAAGTACGTGGGCCGGGAGGGCCGACCCCCCAGGATATACCGGCTGGGAAGCGGCGAGTGGAACAGGGCCAAGCGGAGGGTGCGCCGGTCGCTGCGGGACATGGCGGAGGAACTGCTCAGGCTATACCAGGCCCGGCAGGCCGTTGAGGGGCACGCATTTGGCCCCGACACCCCGTGGCAGCGGGAGTTCGAAGATGCCTTTCCTTACGAGGAGACGCCGGACCAGGTGCAGACCTCAGAGAGGATCAAGCGAGGAATGCAGAGGCGTCAGCCGATGGACCACCTGCTGTGCGGCGAT
The DNA here is from genome assembly GCA_046484105.1 of Bacillota bacterium. Taxonomy (GTDB): domain Bacteria; phylum Bacillota; class Sulfobacillia; order SLMV01; family SLMV01; genus PWUC01. Next base: position 14,574 of record JAWOBW010000079.1, on the reverse strand, counting down.
GTGGGTTACGGCAAGACGGAGGTGGCGCTGCGGGCAGCCTTCAAGGCCATGATGGATGGCAAGCAGGTGGCCTTTCTGGTGCCCACCACGATCCTGGCACAACAGCATTTCCAAACGGCGCGGGGGCGATTCTCCGAATGGCCCTGCCGGGTCGATGTGCTGAGCCGCTTCCGCTCGCGGCTCGAACAGGAGAAGGTCATAACCGCGCTCCGCAGGGGAGACCTGGACATGGTGGTGGGGACTCACCGTCTGTTGCAGGAGGACGTGCAGTTTCGCGACCTGGGTTTGGTCATCGTGGACGAGGAGCATCGCTTCGGGGTCGAGGACAAGGAGAGGTTGAAACAGCTGAAGCACACCGTGGACGTGTTGACTCTCACCGCCACGCCCATCCCGCGCACACTGCACATGGCCCTCTCGGGCATCCGGGACATGAGCGTCATCGAGACTCCTCCCGAGGATCGCCTGCCCGTGGCCACGTACGTGTTGGAGTACGATGACGCGCTGGTGGCGGATGCCATACGGCGGGAGCTGGATCGCGGCGGCCAGGTATTCTACGTGCACAACCGGGTTCGCAGCATAGAGAGGGTGCGAAGGCGAGTGCAGAGACTCGTCCCGGAGGCGACGGTCGCCGTGGCCCACGGACAGATGGCGGAGAAGGGCCTGGAGGCAGTGATGGATGGCTTCGTACAGGGCGGGTATGATGTGCTGGTCTGCACCACCATCATCGAGTCGGGACTGGACATACCGAATGCCAATACCCTCATTGTCGAAAACGCAGACCACCTGGGGTTGGCCCAGCTGTACCAGCTGCGGGGACGCGTGGGGCGCTCTGACCGACTGGCATATTGCTACCTGACATACCGCTCGGGAGAGGTTCTGAGATCACTGGCCAGCGAGCGTCTGAGCGCGCTGAAGGAGTTCACCGAGCTGGGATCGGGCTTCCGTCTGGCGAAAAGAGATCTGGAACTGCGGGGGGCGGGCAATGTGCTGGGAGGCGAGCAGCACGGGTTCATGATTGCCGTCGGCTTTGACCTGTACACGCGCATGCTGAGGGAGGAGGTTGAGGATCTGCGAGGGGAGCGAAGACCTCCCGTGCAGAGTCCCGCCCTGGAGATGAATGTGGATGCGTATCTGCCGGAGGACTATGTGCCGAGCAGTGCCCAGCGGGTGACCATGTACCGGCGGATGAGTGCAGTTGGCGACCTGAAAGAAGTTGAGGACATCACGGATGAACTGATTGACCGCTTTGGTGACCCGCCGCCGCCGGTGGTAAACCTTCTTCACCTGGCGGGCCTGAAGCTGCTGGGAGCCGAGTGCGGCGTTCTCAGCTTCACAGAAAGAGGTGGGGCGGTGACACTGGAGCTCATTCCCGAGGAGGGCGATGCTGGCCAGTGGCGCAACCTGGCAGAACAGTTCGGTTTCAGATGCTCCGTATCGAGGGTGCGCAGGCAGAAGAACCTGCGCGTGCAGCTGCGGCCGCAGTCGGGGAGCGGGAGCGGTTCGCTTCTGTCACGGCTGCAAGGGATGCTGCGCCGCGTTGCGCTCGCTGCGACCGGCCGTTGACCTGCGCGGTGGAATGAAGTCGGGGGGCATGGTATGATCTGGTTGCCCACGGGAGAGGACTACCTGCAGATGTCCAGTGGCTCCTCCCACGGGGGATGCGCAGACGGAAGAGTCTGTACCCGTGAACTCCGGGAGTGGAGGGGGCCCCGGACTCCCTCACCGGCGGGCGCCGAGAGCCCCAAGGCCAGTCACCCGGGGGCGGCCGACGACGGTCACGGCCGGGCGCGGAGGAATGGGGAGTCCGTGCTGCGAGTACTATGATACGTGCATACTATTGAGACCGGGTGGTGATTCTCACGGCGATGCGCAGAGACAGCTTTCTCAGGGGTGCCTTCATACTGCTGATCGGCAGTCTCGTCAGTCGATTGCTGGGAGCGGTGTACCGGTTTGTTCTCCCGTGGCTCATGGGCGGCGGTGATCAGGGAGCCTATGGTATGGCTCTCTTCGGAATGCCTTACTCCATATACTCCATAGCCCTGGTGCTGTCCACCATGGGAATACCCCTGGCAATTTCGAAGCTGGTGTCGGAGGCCAGCGCCGTGGGATCGGTGCGGCAGGTGCGAAGGGTATTCTTCGTCTCCCTGGGGTTGCTGGCGGCCATGGGCGCGGTGGTGACGGTCGGTCTCTACTACCTGAGCCCCTTCCTCGCCAACCAGGTGTGGAAGAACCCCGACGCCTACTACAGCATGGTGGCCCTGGCACCGGCGGTCTTCTTCGTCGCGGTAATGTCCGCATTCCGCGGCCTCTTCCAGGGTCTTCAGACCATGACACCCCACGCCGTGTCCCAGATAGTTGAACAGATATTCCGCGTAATAACCATGTTCGTCCTGGTCATCGTTCTCATCCCCCACGGGCTCAAGTATGCTGCAGCCGGCGCCACTTTCGGGGCCACCGGAGGGGCATTCGTCGGGGTGCTGTATTTGGGCTGGGTGTACATGCGCCACCGGAGAGAGCTGTGGCGCCGCGAGGTGGGGGATGCCCTGGAGGGCCGCACCGGCATAGGTGACATGATCCGCGAGATCCTGGTGTTCGCCGTTCCCATATCTATCAGTGGCATAATCATGCCGCTGATGAGGTTTGTGGACGCCGCCGTTGTGCCCTCACGCCTGATGGCGACGGGGTACTCGGTGGTCAGTGCCACCACCGCGTACGGATACCTGGAATCATACAGCATGCCCCTGGTGAACGTACCCGCCGTCTTCACTGCGGCCATTGCCATCAGCCTGGTGCCATCCATATCCTCGTCTCTGGCCCGGGGTGACCGCGAAGGAATCCGGGAGAAAGCTCTTGCGTCGCTCCGCCTGGCTGCCCTGATTGGGGTTCCCTCTGCCATGGGCCTGTTCATCCTGTCGACGGAAATCCCCGCCTTCTTCTGGCGGTGCCCCGAGGCGGGGCCGGTTCTGGCCGCCGTATCGGGTGTTGCAGTGTTCCTGACGATTCAACAGGTCACCTCCGCCGCCCTGCAGGGAATGGGACATCCCGTTCTGCCGATGCGGAATCTGATGGTCGGCGCGGTGGTCAAATTCATCCTGACCTGGATTCTGGCTGCAGTGCCAGTTCTCGGCGCCGCCGGGGCTGGGCTGGCCACGGTTGCCGGTTTCCTGCTGGCTGCCTCTCTGAACCTGCTCTCACTCATGAACCGCGTCGGTCCCTTCAGCATCACGGCGCTGCTGTGGCGCGCTGCTGCCGCCTCGGCGGTGATGGGGGCGGTGGTGCGGTTTGCCTCCGATGCGCTGAGGGTGCGACTGGGCCTGCCGGCGGCAGTGGGAGGGTCCGTATTTCTCGGCATCGTTGTCTATGGAGTGCTGATGTTGCTGCTGGGTGGCATACGCAGCTCGGACCTGGAGATGATTCCGCGAGTCGGTTCGCGAATTGCAGATCAACTGCGCGCCCTGAGGCTGCTGCGCAGGTGATGACGGAGGTTGGATGATGACAAGAGACACTCTGATTATTCTGGGATTGACGGCGTTGAACCCGGCCCACGTGCGCGACAGGGAGAGACGGATCCTCCGAAGTGCCGGACAGGTGCTGGTGCCTTCGGAGTATGTGGCAGAGGCCCTGTCGGCCCTCGAGATTGACGCTCCGTTGACCGTCGATGACGGCGCGGAATTGGACCGTTCGCGAGGTCGGGTACTGTACTGCTCGCCCGGCTCCCCCATTCCCAATGATGCTGCAGCGGTTGCCCTGGAGCGGAGGGCAGCGGTCCGGGGAATCGAAATTGAAGTGATCCAGGGACCTCCAGTCAGCTCAGGCCTGGGGTCGGATCTGCCGCGACAGATGCGTGCCTCAGCTCCGGCCATCGGACCTGGCCTCACGGGCGGGATCATCTGCCCGTTTGACGACATCTGGGTGGAGTCTCTCTGGTCTGCTTCTGATCTGGCGAAGATTGCCTCACTGCTCACTTCCCAGTATCCCCCCTCTCATCCTCTCGCCGTGGTGACTCCAGGTGCGCTAGCATCTGGCTGGCGCACGTCTCAGACGGTGCGGGATTGCCCGGTGCGCACGCTCACTGTCGGGAGTTTCGCCGGGGGTTTTGCCCTGGGCGGAATGGATCTTGTGTATGTTCCGCAGCTGCCGCTTGAGGGGGCGGTTCGCGGGCAGTTGGTGGAGGCTGGACAGGCCATGGCCGGGCTCATGGGAGTGGTGCACCGGCTGAGAGGCCCGGGTGGATGCCCGTGGGACAGGGAACAGACGCACGACAGCCTCAGGCCGTTCCTCCTCGAGGAATGCCACGAGCTGATGGATGCTCTGGCCAGCGGCAGGCCAGACCGGATCCGGGACGAGCTAGGAGATGTCCTCCTCCAGGTCTTGCTCCACTCGGTCATAGCCGGGGAGTCGGAGGATTTCGCCATCGGTGATGTGATGGCGGGATTGTTCGCGAAGATGGTGCGCAGGCATCCCCACGTCTTTGCCGGGGCCCGGGCGGATAGTGCTGCCGATGTGGAGGCAAGCTGGGAACGGATCAAGAGAGAGCAGCGGGAGGATGAAGATAAGAGAGAGGCTTCCATCCTGGCGGGCGTCCCCTCAACTCTTCCGGCCCTCCTGCAGGCGGAGAAGGTGCAGAGTGTGGTGTCGCGCGTGGGTTTCGATTGGGAAGACGCCGCAGGTCCCGTTGCCAAGATCCGCGAGGAGGTGGAGGAGTTCGCCTGCGCGGCGGATTCTTCCGAGCGGGGGCGCGAACTGGGAGACCTGCTGTTTTCGCTGGTCAACCTCTCCCGGTTTCTTTCACTCTCTCCTGAGACCGAGTTGCTGGGCACCATTTCCAGGTTCCGGGGTCGCTTTGAGGCGATTGAGAGGAGAGCGCGGAGAAAGGGTCTGAAGGTCGAAGACATGAGTTTGGAGGAGATGGACCGAATCTGGGACGAACATAAGGCGTGCGAATGAAGGAGAGAGGCGGGATGGTGTAGAATGGAGTAGTATGGCAGGGCGAATTCGACATTGAGGACATAATTCAGTTTTACCCAGGGGGTGCAAAAGTGTACAAGTCGGATTTGGTGGAGGCGATAGTGGAGAAGTCGGGCCTGACGAAGAAGGATGCGGACAAAGTCCTTCAGGCAACAATGGAGTCCATCTCCGAGGCCCTGTGCAGAAACGAGAAGGTCTCATTGATCGGGTTTGGAACCTTCGAGACTCGTTTTCGCAAGGAGCGGGAGGGACGGAATCCGGCCACCCGTGAACCCATGACCATTCCTGCCAGTTACGTTCCGGCCTTCCGTGCCAGCAAGACCCTCAAGGATAAGGTCAAGGAGAACCTCGCGGAGTAGTGAGGGGGTAGTACTCCAGTCGGGTAGGCCAATTCAGACGCGAAAGGAATCAGGTAAACCCTGGTTCCTTTTTTTCACGGGGGTGTGGTGTCAGGCATGCGCCTGGACAAGTTTCTCAAGGTATCGCGGATAATCAAGCGCCGGACTGTGGCAAAGGATGCCTGTGCCGGAGGGAGGGTCAACGTCAACGGCGGTCCAGCGAAGGCGGGGCGGCAGGTCTCGGTTGGCGATCACATAGAGATTGCCTTCGGAAATCGCGTACTTGAAGTGGAAGTGACGCAGCTGAAGTCTCACGTCTCTGCCGGGCGGGCTAGCGACCTGTATCGCGTGGTCAGGGAGGAGTACTCAGACAAACGGTGACGACGAGGCGAGGTTAACCCCCTTCCTTTCGGTTCAGAATAACGGTAAGGGGGTGATTGGGGTGAGATACGGCTCGCTGGTGCTGTCTGTGGTACTGCTCGTGACTGCCATACTGGTGTTTCCATCCTGCGGCTGGTTTAAGCGAGATGAGGATCTGGCGGAAGAACCTGAGGTGACGTTGTACCTCACAGAGCAGCAGGAGACCGTGACATTGAAGTTCGAGGAGTATATATACGGGGTTGTCGCCGGAGAGATGAATGTTGAGTGGCCGGTAGATGCCCTCGCGGCCCAGGCCATCCTGGCCCGCACCTTCGCCTGGCGGAAGCTGCTGGCAGGGGGCGAGCAACAGCATTACGGCACAGATGTCTCCGACGACATAAAGACCTTCCAGGCGTACAGTGCCGCCGATGTGACCGACCGCGTGGTTGAGGCGGTGGAGAACACGCGGGGACAGATTGTCACATACGAGGGAGAACCCGCACTCACCTGGTTTCACGCCGCTTCGGGGGGAATAACCTGTGATCCCCAGGAAGGCCTGGAATATCCAGACGAGATGCCCTACCTGCGCAGTGTCGCTGAACCCGAGGGGGCTGAGCTGAGGCCGTGGAGAGCCACCTTCAGCGAGGATGAGGTTATAGCGGCACTGGGTGAACTGGGATATGAATTCGAGCGCGTCCGGGAGTTCGTGGTCGCTGCCCGGGGACCTTCCGGTCGTGCGGTGCGCTTCGGTGTCAACGGAACGGCTGTGCCCGCTGCTTCCTTTCGCGTCAATCTGGATTCGCAGGTCATGCAGTCTACTCTCATTCAGGCCATCGAAGTGGGTGGCGACGGTTCAGTTACCTTTGGCGGCAGGGGATATGGTCACGGCGTCGGCATGTCCCAGGAGGGCGCCCGCGCACTGGCTGAAAGAGGCAGGTCGGCGGAAGACATCATCAACTTCTATTACCGGGATGTGCAAATCGAGAGAATCTGGCAGTAGGCATATGCCCGCCCCCGAATCTCATAGCATGTACTAGCGATGAGCGGCTGGCCTCGGGGGGAGGGGTATTATGGACAGTACAGATCACCTGATCAACGACGAACGCAGCCATGAGGTCGTCCTGAAGAATCGTGAAAGCGTAACGGCCACTGGGATCATGGAGGTCGAGAGTTTCGATGACCGGGAGATCGTCCTGGTGACTGACCTGGGTACCATGGTACTGCGCGGCGAGGACCTGCACATTGAGAAAATCAGCCTGGATTCTGGCGACTTCACCTGCACAGGACTTATCACCGGATTGCAGTATTCGGCGGGTGCCGCGTCCGGGCGCCGCGGGGAGGGTCTGTTGGGCCGCCTGTTTCACTGATGAACGCCACGCTGTTCTCCCTCATATCATGAGGTGAATCCTTCATGGGGGGGGCAGCGCCGTGGAATTCGAATCAGGGTTCTTCGTCTTCGCCGTCATGGCAATGGTGGGCTGCATTTCCGGATTCCTCTACGACCTGATTCGAGCCCTGGAGAGTCCGCTTAGACTCAGGGGGATCGTGATATTCCTCGTCGATCTCGTGTTCTGGCTGACAGTGGCAGGCCTGGTCAGTGCCGCCACCCTGCTGGTTGCCGGCGGGGAGCTGAGAATGGTCTTCGTTGCGGCGGCAGTGCTGGGTGCGCTGGTCTATTTCATCGCACTAAGTCCACGATTGCTGCCTCCCATGCGCACAGTGACGATGACTGTGCACAGAAGTGTGGTGGTGACAGCCCGACGCACCGCGCATCTTCTCGGGTTTCCAGTGCGGGGAGCCATTGCCCTCGCCAGGGGTGCGACCAGGGGATTGCGACCGCTGGCGGCCAGGTTTCTCCGAACTGGGCTGTTCAGCGGCACGGAAAGAGGAGGGTGATCGTCAGGAGAAGAAGGGAAGAAGGGACAGAATGCCCTCCGTAATCCCCAGCGAGAGGAGCCCTGCTACCATGATCCCTCCCGCGAGCGCCATCGAGGCTCGCACCGGATCCATTCGCAAAAGAGATGCGCACAGCGCTCCTGTCCACGGACCTGTGCCGGGAAGCGGTACGGCCACCAGAAGGAAGATTCCCAGGTAGCCGTAACGTTCTATGCTGGCGTGATGCCTCTGGGTCAGACGTAGCAGAGAGGCTCTCGCCCGGGGGAGGTATCTTCTACTCCACTGCAACAACTGCCGCAGCAATCCGTATGACGGAATTACCGCGGCTATGCTTGAGGAAGTTCCTACGGTCAGCGCCCACACAGGTCTGAAGTCGTTGACGACTGCCACGGTCACCCCGATGCGCACATCCCATATCGAGTAGAGGATGACCTCCGGCAGCTGATCGAGCAGATGATACATTGCCACCCCACTCCCCGTTTGGCCCTACCCAACAGATTATACAACATGCCGGGTTTCCCGGATAGGGCTGCAGCGGCGAGCAGGTCCCCGGGCTGCCGTGCGGGGATGGCGAGGTGTCATCCAGTCGGGACCTGCCCCGGACGAGTATCACTACAGTCGACAATCATGCGGCCTGCCTCTTCGAGGAGGGTGTTGGGGTGGTCTATCTGCCAGCTCGGCAGGATTGTCACCATCAGCAGGGTCCTGTCCTCTGCATCCGGCAGCAGACCATACACATCTTGAGATTCAGCTGGGCAGACGGCACTGAGGTCCTCTCTCTTCTGTGTGCCCGGGATCGACCGGACGCTGCTCCTGGCTGGAGAAGGTCCCTGAACGGGTCGAGACGAACCGCAATTGCCCGAAGCCTCCTCCGGGCGATTCCACCCGAAGTGAGCGCCGAGTCGATGGGCATGTTGCCCGAGGACCATCTCGGGTATCGCCCTTCGGTCCGTTTCCCTCAATGTCGCGGCCCGTTCAAAGGCACACAACAGTACGTGTGCTACCAGTTGGATCATCTTGACAGAGAACAGTCCCAACTAGCTGTGACGTCGGATGCCCAAATATTGCACCTTGGTGACTCGCAGGTGAAGACCGGAGAGCAGTGAGATGAGGAACAGGGCTGTGATGGCTGCAAGGATCCGTCTTCTGGTCAGTGTCCTCCCTCCCGTCAGTCTGAGTGAATGAGCCCCGGGCCATCAAGGGCTTATGATGTGCTTTCGCTTGAGCATTGCCGGTTCGTCACAGGAGGAGCCGATCTCACGTTGCGATCGCCGCCATGGATCGGAGATGGTCGACGACCCACTCGATGCCGCAGGAGTCACCCTCCCTCCGGGCAGAATCCAGGGCCACGGCCAGGATTCTCAGGGTCAGGCTTCCAGGAGAATCAGGCAAGCCGGGGTTGAAGGCCTCCCGGGCGGTTTCCAGGGCCTGCGAGTACATTTCCTTGCGCCTGAGAGTCTCCGTCTGGAGGAACAGGTGGTGCATTCGATCTGTGCTCGAAGCTCTCTGTAGGACGTCAGGAGTGAGTCTGTGGTTCAATTCCTCCATCACCTCGGGTGGATCATCCGTGAGAGCCAGGTGGCATTCCGCGATCTCATTTATCGTGTTCAAGGGGTCCCCGCCGATCTCTTCAATGAGACTGAGCGCCCGGTTGAGATGGGGCAGAGCCTGGTCTGGGCGCCCCTGTCGTCTCACTACAACCCCCAACTCCTTCAGCAAACCGGCGAGACGGCGGCGGTGATCCGTTCGCTCAACCTTCTCGACTGCCGTGTGTAGATACTGTTCGGCCTCCTTGAGGTCCCCGGTTTCTGTGGCACACCTTGCTATGCCGCGCAGTACCTCCACATGATCGTCGTGTTCATCTTCGGACTGCATGAGACTAAGTGACCGCTCGTAGATGGACCGGGCCGTCCGGTAGCGCCCGATCTTCACCAAGGTTTCTCCGTACTTCATCAGCAGCTCCAGGGCGAACTCCCGGTGCCTCGTGTGCACCGGTGAGAGTCTCTCCCACGCTATGAAGAACCAGTGACTGGCATGCTGGGGGCGCTTGCGCTTGCTTTCAACGAGCCCCATGGCATGGTAGGCCTCAGCAATGAGAAGGGGATTGCCCCCCCGCTCTCGTATCTTGCCCACCTGGGAGTAAAGGTCGAGCGCTCTCTCCAGGTTGCTTCGCAGGAACTGGACATATGCCTCGGCTTCGAGGCGATCGACTCGATACTGGCCTCCGTCCTTCTCATCCTTTTCATTGGCGTGCTGGAGAATGTCCAGGGCGAGGTCGAACTTGTCCTCTCGACAGAGTGATCTGGCCAACCGGATCATTTCCGGCACCGGAATACCGTTCTCCATCACCTCCGGAACCAGCATCTCCAGCGAAACCCTCAGCCGATCGGCGACGTGGGTCAGCATCCTTATTGAGGGGCGCTTCACACCCTGTTCGACGGCCGCCAGATGACTGACTGAGTATTTCGGTTCTACAACCTCCTCGCGCGACAAGTCTCGAGCTATACGGATGTTTTTCAAAACGCGTCCGAGTGACATTTAGTGTTATTATTCCCCCTCATCCATCGAATTGCACCGGCAATTGAGGTGCTAAGAAAATATTTGGATAGCGGCCCCCTGATTTCCTGCAAAGACGCAAAAGTTTTCTCTGGTGGCGGGGCTGAATCTGTCGCATCCGGCCGCGACAACTGGGATTTGGCTGCGTTGGCGAGGAGGAGAAGTGTCCCTCTCTGTTGAATAGGACATGTGCACTTGTAGATGATTTGTCCACACACTGTCCATAACTTGTGGATAAGTGGGTCTGGAGACACTAATGCGGATGGAGATAAGAGGCCTGGAGAGACTCAGCTTCAGGCAGAGACAAGTTGTCGCTCTCAAGGAAACGGGTCACAGCAATGATGAGGTGGCCAAGAGGCTCGGCGTGAGCGCCAGCACCGTGGCCACCCTGTTCAACCGCGCCCGCCGAAAGGGTTACGAGGTGGTACTCGTCGTCGAAGGTGACCCGCTGGATGTGTTTGGTGACGAGGAAGATGAGGAGGAATAGCGGATGAGTTCGCGATCCCACGCAAGAGCGGCCAGGGGATGGCTGGCCCGGGGACTCAGTGTCCTTCTGTTGACGGTGTCGATCGTGCTGTTTGCACTGATGGCGCATTCAATCCTGCTTCGGTACAACCAGGTGATCGAGCTAAACGAGGAGATAGCCGAAGTCACAGAGCTGCTGGAGCGCGAGAGACAGCGTGAGGCGGAGCTGACGCGACAGAAGGAACTGCTGATGAAACCCGACTACATTGAACTGCTGGCCCGTGAGCAGTTGGGGCTGATTCGCGCTGATGATATCCCCTATGGTTGGGGCAGTGTTGGTCCAGACCACTGAGGCCTGCTCTCAACGGTCTGCGGGTACCCATGATGCTGCCCTGTGACTTCTGCTGCGCTGGTTGCATGCCAGGGACATCTTCGCAGTGTTCTCCCCAGTAACCGAGCATTTCCCGGATGGACCGTGGGTTCCACGGTGCCGGAAGTGATCCTTCGTTCATTGACGATTTTGGAGGCTATGGGTATACTTGCGGGGAATTGTTCTGTCATCCGACACGTTCATCGGCCTACGTGCATGGGAAGGGAGTGCGAGGTTGGCCCTCAACGGTCAGGAGAGACCAGTGACACTTGTCAATCCCGCACAGGTGTTGGTGCTGGGGTTTCTGACAGTAATAGTGGCCGGAATGTTGCTGCTACTTCTGCCCTTTGCCACGGCCGCTGGCAATGACACCGGCATACTGACTGCCCTGTTTACTGCCACCTCAGCTGTCTGTGTGACTGGACTTGTCGTGGTGGACACCGGTACCCACTGGACCTCGTTCGGCCATGTTGTCATCCTTCTTCTGATACAGGTAGGTGGCCTGGGCATCATGACCATGTCCACCTCAGTGGCCATGGTCATTGGCCGTAAGGTGACTCTTCGCGAGAGACTGGCAATCCGAGAGGCCATGGGACAGGTGACGCTCGAGGGCATGGTCAGACTGATCCGGCTCATACTGCTGGCTACCGTCGTCTTCGAGGGTATCGGAGCGCTGGCACTCACCCTGCGATGGGCTCGGGATTATCCACTGGCGCGAGCCGCGTTCCTGGGGCTCTTTCACTCTGTCTCCGCCTTCAACAATGCCGGTTTCGATCTCTTTTCAGTCAGTCTCGTCAACTACGTGTCTGACCCGGTGACGAACATCACCGTCATAATCCTGATCATCTCGGGTGGACTGGGGTTCGTGGTGATGGCTGAGTTATTCCGCCGCCTGCGCGAAGGACGGAGGTTTCGCCTGTCGCTTCATTCCAAGATCGTCCTGACTGCAGGGATACTGCTGTGGGTTGGCGGAGCCGCCTTCTTGCTGCCGGCAGAGGCGGCCAATACGGAGACGATGGGGGCCCTCGACTGGATGGGTCGGATCTTTGCCTCGGTATTTACGTCAGTGACTCCCCGAACGGCGGGTTTCAATACGGTTCCCACCGGCAGTCTTCGCCTCGGCTCTTTATTTCTGATCATCGCGCTCATGTTCATCGGAGGAGCCCCGGGTTCCACTGCTGGAGGGGTAAAGACTACCACCTTCTTCGTGCTGGGGGCTTCCGCGTACAACACTGTCTGCAGGCGAGGCGAGGTGGAGGTGTATGGGCGGCGCCTTGCCCAGAAGACGGTCCTGAATGCGCTGGCGATTGTCATGTTAGGCATGATGCTTGTCTTTGTCACGACCATGGTGTTGCTGACGTCTGAGGGAGCCGGGTTGATGGATTGTCTGTTTGAGGCGACATCCGCCTTCGGCACGGTGGGTCTTTCCACCGGCATAACTGGCAGTCTAAGTACTGCTGGCCGTCTGATCATCATATTCACGATGTTTGCCGGGCGGGTGGGGCCCCTGACGCTTACCATGGCCATGCGGATGACGGATCGACCGGATGCCCGGTACCGTCACCCGAGAGAGGATATCATGATAGGATAGACCTGAGAGGGGCGCCGCAGGGAGGAGATGCAGGATGCCAAACGACAAGGAGTTCGTGGTAATTGGTCTGGGCCGTTTCGGTTCGAACCTGGCCAGAACGCTGCATCGCATGGGCTACAATGTGCTGGGCATAGACCTGGACGAGGCCAAGGTGCAGAAGAACGTGGATAACTGCACGCACGTGGTTGAGGCGGATGCCACAGATGAGCACACGCTGCGTTCCCTGGGTGCAGGCAATTTCGAGGTGGGCATTGTCAGTATTGGCAACAATCTGGAGGCAAGCGTCCTGGTCACACTCCTGCTCAAGGAAATTGGCGTGTCGGACGTGATTTCCAAGGCATCCTCAGATGTTCACGGCAAGCTTCTGCGTCGGGTGGGCGCGGATCGTGTGGTGTTCCCTGAGCGCGACATGGGAATCCGCCTGGCCAATCACCTGGCAGTCGACAACATCGTGGACTACCTGGAGATAACTCCCGACGTCAGCATAGTGGAGATCAATACGACCTCTGCAATGCAGGGGAAGACCCTGAGGGAGCTGGATGTTCGGGCCAGGTTCGGGGTGAACGTGTTGGCCATACGCAGGGCGGGCCAGAAGGTAGTGGTGTCTCCCGGTCCCGATGATCCGATCGATGAGGGCGACATACTGATAGCCCTGGGCACGAATGACGCGGTGCGCAAGTGGCAGAAGGCTCAGAACTCGGAGAAGTAGCAATCTCTTCCTTTTACCGTGAGCCGTCCCCTTTTGATCGCTGTTCAACATATCAGATTCAGCTCCAGACGGCCGATTCACGGCTGTTAGGCTTGTTGTCGGCCCATCACAAGGCATGGTAGAATCGATTTGTTGACACTCTTCGGGATGCAGTAATATAATATTGGTGCTGTTTGTACGGGTTTCAATACCCGATTATCCTTTAATCAGGAGGCATATCTGCGGTATGGGTGAGTCCATTAAAGTCGGAAACGTTGTGGAAGGCACAGTCACAGGCATCACAAATTTCGGAGCCTTCGTCGAACTGCCAAACGGAAAGACCGGATTAGTTCACATCTCGGAAATCGCTGATGCTTATGTCCATGATGTCAGTGACTATGTCAGAAACAATGATCAGGTCAAGGTCAAGGTATTATCGATAAGTGACAACGGAGACAAAATAGGTCTATCCCTGAGACAGGCCAACCCGGGGCCACCAGAGTTCATCGGTCCTCGAGGCGGTGGCGGCGGTACCAGTCGAGGATCCTTTGAGGACAAGATGCAGAAGTTCATGAAAGAGAGCGACGAAAAGATCAACGAGTTTCGCCGCAATAGAAATAATCGCCGGGGAGGTCGAGAAGTAAAGCGGTAGCGTTGCGTCTTGTTTCCCAGGCCGGGGGGCAAAGCCGGGGTGTCGGAATCTGGTAGACGATGCGGACTTAAAATCCGCTGGGCAGTATTGCCCGTGAGGGTTCGAATCCCTCCCCCGGCACAGAGTCCCGGTTGCATAGTTGAAAGCCACAGGCGAAGTCTGTATAATCGTATGGTGCGTCGGTAAGGCGGTGTAGCTCAGCGGTCAGAGCACACGGCTCATACCCGTGGCGTCGCTGGTTCAAATCCAGCCACCGCTACCATTTAGCCCGCTAGCTCAGCTGGCAGAGCACCTGACTCTTAATCAGGGTGTCCAGGGTTCGAGTCCCTGGCGGGCTACACCACCAACCCCCATTCCTCCTAGGGAAACGGGGGTTTCTCTTTTTCCGGGCCCCCTGTTTTGGCTGTTTTGCTAACAGATTGCTAACGAAGTATTTCATCTATCTTCTCCGTTGCATCCTTCTGCATGGTCGGCAAGGCATGGCTGTAGGTGTTCAACACTACGGATATTTGGGAATGGCCAAGCCTCTCCTGAGCGATTTTCGGATGAATCCCTGCACCCAGTAGCATGGTGGCATGCGTGTGCCGCAAGTCATGAAAGCGTATCTCTGGCAGCCCGGACTCCCGCACCAACCGCTTGAATTGCCTGTAGAGGTTGGGGGTTAATAGGGGTTCCCAGCTGTGTGCAGAA